>NZ_RZPH01000220.1:0-7020 GCF_004022825.1 Mesorhizobium sp. M7A.F.Ca.CA.004.04.2.1 | reverse complement strand
CATTGGGCTTGTCCTTGACGAAATAGCCGACGAGTCCGCCAACGACATACGGCAGCGGCTCCCAAATCGCCGGATCGGCGAAGTCGGGAAAGTTGTGCACGACAAGTGCCTTCACGATGCCGGCGGCCGACGCCGACACCATGGCCGCTGTCAGCTTGTTCGTTGGCAACGCGCTTGGCTGGCGAACCGTTCGCATGGTCACTTCCTCTTGAAAACGGCACCGACAACCGCGAACAGCAGCCGCCACAGCCAGTTGCGTTCGACGGTCTTCGTTTCGGCAGTCTGGGTTGGCTCGGGATAGACGATCTGCGGCGAAGCTGGCGGAACGGGAGCGGGTACAGGCGTCGACGGAGTGATGACAGGCTGAACCGCGGCTTCCCCCTGCCCTGCCAGAACGAGCGATTGCGAGCGGACGGACTTCACCCGATCGCTCCAGCCGCGCCCAAAAGTGGCCCAGGTCGGCAAACGCTTAAGGAAGGCCAGGCGGTCGTCACAGAGCGCGTCGATGACAACGCCCGCCGGCTTGCCGTTTGCGGCGGCGATGGTCGCTGGGCCTATGCGCCCGTCCTGCGTCACACCGACGACAGCCTGAAGGTACTTCGCAGCCCTGCCTGGCCCGGAATTTACCGCGAAGTCAAAGACGGCGTAATCCACGCCATCAGGGAGTTCAGCCCCAGCTACGGCGTCCCAATAGAACCTGCGATAGACCGTCGCCACCTGGGCATCGCTGATCTTGCGTAGATCCGCCTTTGTCGCATCGGCCTTCACGTAGCGGCGGAAATTGGTGAGCGTCACCCCTTTCATGGTGGCGCCGCCGGGATCGGCTGGATTGTCCGACCAGAGCCCTTCAGATTTCAGAACAAGCGCGAGCGCGTGGGCGAAATTGCGGTCCACGGCTATGCCCTCCAGAACTTGAGACGCGTGTAAATATCGAAGGCGGCAAACCCGGCCGTGAAACCAAAGCCGTCGTTGCTGCGGGTCGTACCGCATCGGTGTTCTATTCTGTATGTTTTCCCGGCAACGACCGGCGCACCGCCGATACTTCTGGTTTGCGTGAAGTCGTTGCCGTTGTCGGTCTGCTCACTGGTGCCTGCGGTGACTTCTACGCCATCAGTGACATTGAACAGCCGGGATTGATGAACGCCAATTTTACAAGCCGGCGCACTCCATTCTACCCAACCCGCGACGGTCGGCGTGAACTGGTTCGAGGCTAGGGAAATCAGCCCGTAGGGATCGCGGACTTCGGTGTTCAGGTCTCGGGTACGCCATGCGCCCGAAGTGAAGGTGCCGCCGTTGATGCCTGACGCCTTCTGGTCTTCCATGATGGCATCGGGTGCGCCGCCACCCCATTCGGGCGCCGTAGCGGCGGCGTTCATGCGCAAGGTCTGCCCTGCCGTGCCCTTTGCGAGCCTGGCTGGAGCCTTTGCCCCACTCAGATAAAGGATGTCGCCAGCGGCGGTCGATGCTGGCAGAGGCGCGAATATCTGCGTTGCCGCTCCATCGCCAACAGCAATCACATTGTCGTCGGTGTCCCACTGGATCCGCCCTTCGGTCGTCGGAGCCGGTGTTGTGCTCTGTTCAAGCACCAGAGCCGGCCCGGATATGGAGGTACCGGCGGGGATGGTCACCGGGCCGCCGTTCGCCCGCTGGTAGCCGACGCAAGCCCAGTTGCCGCTGCCGAGGGACCGGAGCGTCATGACATCGCCGGCCGCCGTGGTGATGTTCGCAGCGCCAGGCAGGATCAAGCTGGTTGCGTTGTGGGTCAGCGTGAGAATGCCCGCGAACGTCAGGACGCGCTCGGCGCCAGCGGCCACAGTGCCGAAGGCGGTAATCGCGACGGTTCCGGTGACCGTAACCGCGACACCCGTCGCATTGGCAAGATTGACGGTTGCCGCCGATGCCATGTTGGTGCCGGCGGCGTTGAAATTGTCGCTGCCGCCTACGGCCGTCGCGGCGCCCGAGCCGCCAGCCGTCAGTGGCCTTGCCGCGTTGGCATCGGCGACAAGATCGGCCACAAGCGCGTTGTATTTCGCGCTTTCGATCGTTGTGTTCGGTGTTCCAGCGGTCCCCGGAGGGGCCGAATATACTCCACCAGCGCGAGGCATGGCCGCTCCAATTCTATTGGTCGGCGCTAGGGTGCTGGTGCCTCTACGAAAAGATAAGCTACTTGGATTGCGTCATTCGCCAAAGAACGACGCCACCATTAGAAAAAGTTTATCCCCTTGTATTCGTTCGGTTATTCTGTCGGATTGCCGCCCAATAATTTGGGAAACATTGACGATGCGCCTATCTACACCTTTATGAGGTGGTTCGGGAGAGCAGCCTGGACCGCTGCTCTCCCGACAACCGAGAAAGGAGGTGAAATCTTAAATGGCTGTCTGGGCCTATCTCACGCTGAGTTTGCTGCATGTCGCAAACGGCGTGATCTACTTCGTCCTCGCCTTCTTCGGGTAATCCGAAGTTGGTGTTTCCAACCTTAGACGGCAACCCCCAGCGCCGCAACTTTAGCGGATTCTGTATCGGGAGTCCTCGATAGGTGCTGCCCGCCGCTACCCGGCGGCGGGCAGTCTTAGCGATTGCCTCGACGACGCCTGACCATGGCGTCAACGGCTTCCTTCACCGACTGGTTGCTGCGGATTGAGCCGTCCGGCATAGCCTGGTAGGCGCCCTTGTCACCTTCAGACTTCACCACCGCAACTATTGCCTCACGCCATGCGAGGCCCAGATACCGGAAGGCGGACGCGTAGTGTTCGGCCCAGTTCTTCACCGGCACGTCCCGGAAGCATTTCTTGTCATCGTCCCACTCGCGGCGGAAAGCCTTCAGGCCCTCGATGCCATCGGCCACGCGCTCATTGTTTGCGAACCGGGCAAGCTTGATAGTCTGCCGGCCGGCATTCACCCCATCAGCAAAGCTCGCAATGCCGACCATCTTCGGCTTGCGACCATGATCCTTCAGCGTTTGCAGCCGCGTGCGAGCCGTTCCCCATTGCGGGTGCAGGATATCGTGCGGAACGTAGTCGTTGCCCTTGTAGCCCTGGTCGTCGAGCCATTTGCACCAGTCTGAGAGGTCTTCGCTGTCGGGTAGATAGAAATCGACGATAATGGGCGTACCGTCGATGACCTGAAAACACCAAATCGGATTGTTGGCCGCCTTGCCCAGGTCCCATACTGTATGAACCGGATAGGCCGGGTTGACCGCAATCGGACGACCAATGCGCCCGTCCCGCTCTGCCTTGGCAACTTCGGCGCCCCAATATGATCCGACGAGCGCGCCCGCGAACGAGCAATAGAATTCCTGGTCTATCAGGAGATCCGCAATCTCCTTGCCGAACAGGCCGGTATAGATCACCCGCTGCTCTTCAATGTCCTCTTCCGAAATCGCCTGTGTCGCGTCAACGCCCAGGACTTCGGTGAACCAGCCGCGCGGGTTCGACAGCGGATCAAAGGCGTTGCCCTTTGTGGCGTCCAGCATGCCCTTGGCGTGATTGTTGCCACGTGGCGTGGTGATGAACGAAGCCCAGCCGCCATTTTCCGCCAGGATGGGCGACAGGTACGCCCACGCCGCCGGCTTCGCCAATGCCCATTCCGAAAAGGTGATTCCGACTGGTGGCGATCCAACCAGGCTGTTGAAGTTGTCGCTGCCAACGACCTGGAAAGTCGACCCGACCTTGAAGCGGACAAACATTTCATTGTCATTCATGTTCTCGATTAGAGGCTCTGGGAAGGCCTCGAACAGCCGGCGCTTGCCCGAATGCGGGTTGATCGCGTTCCATATCGCCTTGCGCGCCTGGGCGGCCTCGGGGAGCATGTGCCAATACGTGCCGGGACGCTCATGGGCGGACACGGCATGCATGTTCAGATTTATCTCGTCCTTGCCGGCGCGGCGGTGCCAGAATAGGAGCTGGCGCTTACACCCCTGCTCCCACGTGTCCCATGCCTTCTTCTGATACCAGCGAGGCCGCCAGCCGGCGTTAGGTAGCTGGATTGTCGGCATTCGCCTGTGCTTCCTGGTCCGCCAGCTTCAGCACTTGAACCACTAGCGGGCCGCCCTCGCCGTCAGTGAGCGCCACCTTGGCGCCGTACTTCTTCGGCCGCATGCGCTCAGCAATCCATTTGCGCGTGTCGATGCGAAGCCGCGAGCGCTGGATGTTCTCGCTGTTGAGCTGTTCGGTGGTCGTTCCGTCGCCGTTGACCTTGGTCATGTAGTCGTTGCTGCTGTCGTCGGCGATATCCGGCATTTCGTCGACGTGGGTGTCTGCCTGGAGTTCGCGCGCCCGCGCGTACTGGTCAAAAAACGCTGCGCGGGCCGGATTGAGCAGCCAATTGAACACAGTCGCTTTCGACGGCATGTCGTCGGCTTCACAGATCGACCGCAGGCTGTTCCCCTCTGCCAGGCTCTGGCAAATGGTATCGGCTATCTCCTGGGTGAACTCACTTGGCCGTGCCATTGCCCGACTCCTTCAGCCTGATCTGCACAAGCCGCACATTGATGCCGAGCTGCTTCGAAATCTGTCGGGCTGACATGCCTAGCGCCTTCATGTCGTTGATCGCTTTCCGCCTTTGGAGGGCGAGGAGCCGGCCCCGGTGTTTGAAGGGCCGCTTTGCCCTGACATCACCCTTGTCTCGGGCTCGCTTCACGTATTGGACGACTGTGGTAGGCGAAATGTCTAGACTCTGCAATGGTCTCGTAGGTGCTCATCTCCTGGTACATGTCGAGCGCCTTGTTGCGGCGCCTGGTCACGATGTCGACCGCCTTCCCGCCCCTCTTGTTGAAGGACGAGTAGGCGTGGAACGGCAGCGGCGCGCGGTGAGGCTTTCGATGCTCCATCAGTTCTCCATTCATCGCGGCAACTGCCCGGATCGATTGTTCGCCTGCGGTCGGCGCAATGTCAGGATTTCGCTAGGCGTCAAAGGCGAGCGATTAACCGCGGCAAAGGGGATGACAGGATTGACGCGGTGGTAGCCGGCGAATGTGTTGGAGGCGATGACCAGACGGTCATTTTCAACGCGGCAAATCAGAGACGTGAAGGGTGATCCGGTATTTTTCCCCCACCGCTCCAGAAGAGCCAGGTTGTCGGCGGCGAAGAAGTTTTGCGACCGAATGAGCAGAAAGGCGAGGTCATCCAGCCGCTCAGGTAGCATGTCGGCTGAAGTCCCGCGACGGACTATCTCCTCTTCGTGGGCGCTGTCCAACTCCTCGCTTCGCCACACCGGCAGCGGTGTTTTTAAATCGTCCGCATCGCGCTGGAGGCTCAACAACTGCTGGTAAGGCACATAAGGCCGGCCCCAGAATTCCGAACCAGAAGCGAGGCCGAGAACATCGTTGACGATGACAGCGTTGCCGCTGGTATCCTTCACCCCGCTATCCACTTGGATTTCAATTCGGCCGCTATTGCGCGACAGTTCGCGCGAGAGCAACTTGGAGAGCCCCGACTCCTTCTTGTCGATTTCGGCTCGCAAGTCCTCGAGCGCCTTTGCCGGTTCGGCCAATGATCTGGCAAACTTCGCGATCCTGTCCACATTTTCAGCAAGAGCCGTCCATCGGCGCTGAAGGTGACGAATTCGGGCCTCTTTCCGATACCGCTCGTCGGCGATATCGAACTCGCCCTTGTAGTGCCGCTTGGCGCAGTCATGGCCGATAAATCTCACGACACGCTCATCGGGGAAGAAGGCCATCCGGCCGATCTTGAACCAAGGGCCTGTAGGATGACAAATAGGACATGGCACCATGTCCTGGTTTTCGCGCTTAAAGATTGGAACCTCGATCTCGCCTGATAGGAAGCGAAGTGTGCCAATGATTTCAGGCTTGGTGGTCGTCACATTCTCGAAGCGCTCCGGATGCCCAGTCGCGTTCGTAAACTCTAGCCACCGGTCAACATAGTCGTCGGATGGCTTCTCATCGAATACCGGGAAGGAAACGAGTGCGTTCGTCATTGAGGCACACCTTTCGAGGCGAGATAGTCGTTAATATTCACATGCCGCACTGGGGATGCGGCGCCGAACGTGCCGAGTTGAGAGGTGCTGAAGGCCCGCTTGGCTTGGGGATCGAACTTCGCCGAGGCGCCCTTCCGCAACCAGCCCGGAGCCTTGGCCGCATTGATCTTCAGGCGGTTCTCAGCCTTGCGCTGCTTTTTCGCCTCCCGCTTTTCCTTTCGGCTGAGGTTCCTTGAAATTCCACCGGAATCCGCAGATTTCCGGATGGCTTTCGCCGACCGTCTAGGCGCCGGTCCCGCAGAAAGGATCTTGGTGGATATCCAGTCAGCCCGCTTTTCAGCCGGCGATATAGGCGAGCCATCAAGCCGATCGGCCGCGCGCCACGCTTCCGCATTGGTCGGGAACGGTCCGGCCAATGTTGCCGTGCCGTCGACCACGACGAAGCCGTCTGCTGTCTCGATTACCGTCATGCTGCGTCGCCCTCATTGCGACGCGCGGCGCGCCGTAGCTCTTCCTGCACGGCGTCCGAAAATGTCTGCACCTCTTTCCTTATCGCGGCTTCGGTCATTCCGGCCCTGGTCAGTTGCCCGACGACGCCCGCGACAGTCTGGCGCCAATAGTGGTCAGCCGAACGACCGCGACGAGCCGATAGCAGTTCAGCCGTCCGTTTGATTTTTCCGAGACGACGAGCCATTGGAAAGCAGATCACGAGGCCCATCATGCAGCCCTCTCGCGCGTGTAAGCACTAAGGTTTGAACCTTCGGAGCCCCTTTTATCTTCTAAGGTGTGATCTAAGGTTTGATCATAAGGTATAAGGGTAACCACACCGTCACCCGCGCAGGTGACTGTCTGATTATCCAATGGGGTATTTGGACGATTACGTAAAGACGGCAGAGGTGACTGGATAATCACCTTGTTCTGGCGGTCGCAGACATACTCGTCCAGATCGGACAAAACGTCCATCGCCCAGCCAAAGTTCAGGACGTAGACTTGGGAGCGTTTCGCCGATCGACCGATGATTTGCTGCTTTTCGAGGGGAAGGCTTCGAACAGGGACGCGCGTAATCGCGCCCGCGTTCTGTAGAAT
>NZ_RZPH01000021.1:0-16798 GCF_004022825.1 Mesorhizobium sp. M7A.F.Ca.CA.004.04.2.1 | reverse complement strand
GGATTTGCCTCTTTCCGGCAAGGCAGCTCTCCTCGAGGGAAGGTCGGGTCGTTGACCGGCTTGATGAAGTTCTGAAAACCGCTGAAGCGGGCGCGTGCCCAGTTGGGCAAAAGATGCGTCCGTCATGGCAGACCGCACGGCCTCAACCAGCGGATAAACGATCACCAGAACCAGAAGTATGGCGATCGGCGCCAACAGCAAATAGGGCAGCCCTTCAAAGCTTTGGCGTCGCCTCTTCGAACGAGCTATGTCCCTCCACTCAGCAGTTACTGAAACTTCGCTCAAATGCGCGACCTCCAGCATGCGCGGACACCAGGGCGGTCGAATTCAGCATTGGGATAGTTGGCTGGACGCGGGCTCAGAGCCTTCGATGGGATGGACCTCGTCGCATTCCACGATGTAAGGCGTGAACGCGGAAGACTTGTCGATATCCAAGTGACACAGCCGGTCCGCCCCCGGAGCGGACATCTCAAGACTGGCAAAAGGATGGCGGCGTGATTGGTCCCAGCGTGAGCCTAGGCTGCGAGCTGGTTCTTCACGAATGCACCATCCTTCATGATGGCGGACATGTAGCGGCCTTGACTGCCCAGCGCAGACAGATCCTTCACGGGATCCTTGTCGACCACGAGGAGGTCGGCAAAGGCGCCTGCCGCGATCGTGCCGACCTTGCCTTCCATACGGACGAGTTCGGCGGCGGTAAGGGTTGCCGATTTGATCACCTCGATCGCCGGCAGCGCCTCCGCGCGGATCAGGAACTCTTCGGACTGATAGCTGTGCATCGAGCCCAACACGTCGGTGCCGTAAGCCAGCTTGACGCCGGCTGCCCGCATCGTCTCCAGCGATTCGGGACCTCTTGCGCGCACCCATTTCAGGCGTTCCACAAAGCCGGGATCCAGCTTCAGCGCATCGGCCTCGCGGATCTGCGCTTCATAGGCGGCGATCGTCGGCGTGACGATCGCACCTTGCTTCGCAGCGGTGGCAGCGGTTTGAGGGGTAATAAGTGTCGCGTGTTCGATCGAATGAATACCGCATTCGAGTGCACGTGCGACGGCCTCGTCGGTGTGGGTGTGCACCGACACATACATCTTGGCCTTGTCGGCTTCGTCCTGGAACGCGCGCAGCTCATCCATCGAATAGCCGAGATATGGCCGAGGAAAATGGGAGGATGCCGCGCCGCCATTGGCCATCACCTTGATGAATCTGGCGCCCTTGCGAACCTCGTCGCGAGCGGCACGGCGGCAGTCGTCGACGCCGTCAACGATGCGTCCTACCGAGCCGAGTTGGTCGAGTTGACGGTCGCCACTGATCATGTCGTAGCGCGTCCGATAGTCCGAATGGCCGCCGGTCTGCACCATGGCCTTGCCGCAAATGACCAGGCGAGGACCTTCGATAAGACCCTGCTCTATCGCATGGACCTGAGCCACAGTCGCGCCGCCGAGGTCGCGTACGGTGGTGAAACCGCGATTGAGCATGCCCTTCAATATCCGCACCGAATGATAGGCGACGAGTTCGTTTGGCAGAAACGAGTTTTCGGCCGGATCGGCAACTCCGGAATTGATGTGCACATGGCAATCGATCAGGCCCGGCATCAAAGTCTTCCCGCGCAGATCGAAGCGATGCGCGTTGCTATCCCGGATCGGCTTGTCTGAAACCTCGTCGATAACATTGCCGCTGACGCGGACGAAACGGTCGTGCTCGCCGTCCTCATTGGAGCCGTCAACGATCCGCGCGTTTTCGAATATGTAGGAAGGCATCAGCAGTCTCCTTGTTGGATCGGTGCGCCGCCACGTGCGCCGCGGAATTTGACGGGCGCTACGGTCAGTAGGTTGCCCTGCCGCCGGAAAGATCGAACACCGCGCCGGTGGTAAAGGAATTCTCCTCTGACGCTAGCCAGCAGATCATGGAGGCGGCTTCGCCAAGTTCGAGCATGCGGCCGCGCGGAATCTTGGCAAGCATGTACTCGATGTGTTGCGGTGACTGCTCCATTGCCCCAGGCGTCTTGGCAACCGCCGGAGTGACGCAGTTGACTGCGATGTTCTGCCCTGCGAGTTCCTTGCCCAGTGACTTCGTCAAGGCGATCACGGCTGCCTTCATGGAGCTGTAGGCGACCGCGTTGGGGTTGCCCTCCTTGCCGGCAATGGAGCTGAGGTTGACGATGCGCCCGTAGTTAAGCTCCCGCATATGAGGGACGATGGCGCGGCAGCAGTTGAAAGTCCCTATCAATCCCACACTCAGGACCTGTGCGAAGGCCTCGGGTGGATATTCCCAGGTCGGCATGTTCGGCCCGACCAACGCCGCATTGTTGATCAGTATGTCGATCTTGCCAAACCGTTCCAGCGTGTGTGCAAAGCCCGCTTCCACCGACGCGAGGTCGCCAATGTCAGTCTCAATCCCAAGCACGTCGCGGGTTCGTCCAAGCTGATTGAGAGCCTTTTGCAACGCAGCGCCATCGCGATCCCAGATCGCTATCCTGGCACCGGATGCCAGCATCCGCTCGCTGACTGCGAACCCGATGCCCTGCGCTCCGCCCGTGACAATCGCTACGCGCTGCTCAAGATCATATCGATTCATGGTCGAAGACGCACTCTGATTGAATTATTGATTGAAGCATGTTCCACGGGGGAACCGGTGGCGATTTCGCGACAAGCGCGTGCCAGAACGTATTGACTGCGATGGCCTTTCGCAAAAGACTTCGTTTGGAATGGCTGCTTCGCGATCCGCGATGATGCCCTTGCGACAGTTGCATCCGTGCGGTCAACAGCTATTAGCAGTGACTGGCTGCGTGTTTCGCAGGCCTGACATGGATGGAATATGCCGGAGAGGGGGAGCTACATTGCGTTTTGACCTTCTTTCGCTTCAGCTGTTTGTCGCCGTTTGCGAAGAGCAGAGTATCGCCAAGGCGGCCGATCGCGAGCACATCGCGGCATCGGCGGTGAGCAAGCGGATTTCCGATCTCGAGATACGCCTCAGTACGCCTTTGTTTCACCGCAGCTCGAAGGGACTGGAGCTGACCGCGGCAGCGCAGGCGCTGCTCCACCATGCGCGCGTCGTGCTCCGCGACTTGAAGCAGATGGAGATTGAGCTTGCCCATCACGCCAGTGGCGTCAGCGGGCAGGTCCGCATTTTTGCGAGTGTTTCGACGATCATCCAGCATCTGCCGTCGGATCTGAGCAACTTTCTGGGGACGCATTCGGCCATTCGAATCGATCTGGAGGAGGGCACCAGCCAGCAGGCCGTGGACGCGGTGGCCGAGAACGCTGCGGATATCGGCGTCTTCGGTGGCGTCGTGCCCCGTCGCGGTTTGAAATACATCCCGTATCGCAGCGACCGCCTCGTGGTGCTGGCTCACAGGGACCACCCGCTAAGCTCGCAAACTTCCGTCAAGTTCGCCGACCTCCCGGATTATGACCTGATCGGGCCAAGCAGGGGAAGTTTTCTGGATATGCTCGTCATTCGCGCCGCGGCTGAGCTGAGCAAACCGTTGAAAATGCCAATCCGGGTCAACGGGTTCGAGACGGTGTCGACAATGGTAGAGGCGCAGATGGGCGTCGGCCTCGTGCCGGCGGGATGTGCCGCCCGTTATGTAACGGGTGGCATGCTTGCGGCAATCGCGCTCGACGAGCCTTGGGCAGTCAGGCAGTGGAACATCTGCGTTCAGGACAGTCAGGGCCTGCCACCACCCGTGAAGCTGCTGTTGAAGCACCTTACCAACAGTTGAGAGGCTGGTCCGCCGGCTAACCGGTGCGTCGCGTCCGACGATGCGAGCTTTCCAAAGGACGACTTCGAAGGGTCCGGGTCGGCCCATATAAGTCCTGCCGCAGAGAGGGCCGAGCGAATGCGCCCGCCTCTTCAACTCAATTTCGAAAGGCAAGGCCTTGAAGATAGTAGTGCTCCCAGGAGACGGGATCGGTAAGGAAGTGACCGCGGAGGCAGTAAGGGCGCTGCACGCGGTCATCGGTAGTGAACTCCCGCTCGAACTCACAGAAGCCGTAATCGGAGGTGAGGGGCTGGAGCGCTTCGGCGATGCCCTGCCGCCTGATACCCTCGACATCTCACGCAAAGCTGATGCCATTCTGCTTGGCGGAACCGGCGTTCCTGAGGATGAGAGGCGAGCGCCGAGCGAGGGGGCCGGTTACGGCCTGCTCAAGCTGCGCAAGGCCCTCGGTCTCTATGCTAACTTCCGCCCGGTCGTGCTTTATCCCGAGCTTGTGGACGCCTCCACACTCAAGCCCGAAATTGTCACGGGGGTCGATCTGATCATCTTGCGTGAACTGACCGGCGATCTCTATTTCGGCCAGCCGCGTGGTGTCTCTCGTGACGAGACTGGCGCGCGTGTCGGCATCAACACGATGCGTTATACCGATGCCGAGATCGAGCGCATAGCGCATGCGGGCTTCCAGGCCGCCGCGAAACGACGTAAGAAACTGTGTTCGGTTGACAAGGCAAACGTCCTTGAAACGATGGCGCTGTGGCGCGAGGTCGTTATCGAAGTCAGCAAGCAGTATCCCGATGTGGAATTGACGCATCTCTACATTGACGCGGCGTCCATGGCCTTGATCCGGAATCCCAAGCAATTCGATGTTGTCGTGACGGGCAATGTCTTCGGCGATATCCTCTCCGATGCGGCGGCCATGTTGGCCGGCTCAATCGGAATGCTGCCGTCGGCCTCCCTCGGCGATCACAACAAGGGCCTATACGAACCGGTCCATGGCACCGCGCCGGACATCGCTGGCAAGGACTTGGCGAACCCACTGGCCGCAATCCTTTCGGTTGCCATGATGCTCCGGCAGTCGTTTGGCCGCGACCAGCACGCTTCGCGTATCGAGCAGGCCGTACGGTCAGTGCTGCGCGAGGGGTATCGGACCGCAGACATCTATCAACCCGGCTGCAGGAAGATCGGCACGAGGGCCATGGGTGAAGCAGTTGTCGAGGCGATCCGCAAGCAGAAGGTTGGCGGGGAGGCGGAATTTGCCTGACCGGCCGCTATGACCTGCTGCTCTCGCGGCAAGTCGGTCGCGTCCGCATCGCCGATTGCGACGACAGGTCACCAAACCGAGACTTACTTCGGTTGACTGACCAGCGGTACTCGAAGGCAAGCCAGACATGTTCGAGCGACGTCACGTGGCCGAAGAGGGCTGAATCAGCCGCCGAACATCATAGGTGCCGGGCCGTAGCGACGGACGGCGGATCGTGAGAGCCGAGGGACGGCAGATGAAACATGGCGGTCCTTTCGAACTTGCCTTCGGTCGTGGATTGCTGAAGCTGGCATTGCCGCAAGGCGCGGAGCCGACAGTAATCCGGAAGGCGTTGTTGCCAAAACTCTTCGACGCCTCTTCAGCAATTGCATCCGCCTTCGCGAATCCGATTGGCTCCGAGCCTTTAGCCCGTCTGGTGGTCGGGCGTCGGAGCGCCTGCATCCTTATCTGCGACATCACGCGCCCGGTGCCGAACCGGCTATTCCTACGCGTCATGATCGAGACAATGATTAAAGGCGACATTCCCGCGGACAGGATCGATGTGCTCGTTGCCACCGGCCTTCATCGTCCGAACGAGGGTGTGGAACTGGAGGAACTGGTCGGCGATCCTTGGGTTCTGAAGACCGTCCGCGTCACCAATCATTTCGCACGCAACGAACACGACCACGTCGATCTGGGACATACGCAGACGCGTGGGACACCGATCCGGATCAATCGGCTTTTCGCGGATGCGGACCTCCGTATCGCTACAGGCCTGGTCGAGCCCCATTTCATGGCAGGCTGGTCCGGTGGTCGAAAGGTTGTCGCCCCCGGCGTTGCCGGCCACGAAACCATCCGCACCTTCCACTCGGCGCGTTTCATGGAAGACCCGCTGTCAGTCCAGTGCAATCTGGTCGGCAACCCGCTCCATGAGGAACAGTTGCAGATCGTACGCAAGGTTGGCGAAATCTATGCGTTGAACACCGTGCTCGATGAAGATCGCGATCTGGTTTGCGTGACCTTTGGCGAGATCATAGCCAGCCATCTGGCTGCGGTCGATTTCATCGCCGACACGACGATGATCGACGTGCCGCGCCGGTTCAAGACCGTGGTGACGTCGTCTGCAGGCTATCCCCTCGACAAGACCTACTACCAGACGATCAAGGGTATGGTGACGCCGATCGACATTCTCGACCCGGGCGGGACGCTGATCATCGCCTCGGAATGTTCGGAGGGCTTTGGCAGCCACGAATTCCGCCAGGCGCAAGCGCGCTTGGTGGAGATGGGACCCGAGCCATTCCTTGCCACGCTTACGGCGAAGACGCTTGCCGACATCGATGAATGGCAGACGGAGATGCAGCTGAAGCCGATGCGGGTGGGCAAGATCCAGCTCTACACGACCGGGCTAGATCGCGAGGAACGCCGCATCACCGGAGTTGAACTGGTCCCCTCGGTAAACGACGCAATCGCGGCCAGTCTTGAACGCCATGGCGACCCCGCCGTTGCCATCATCCCGGAGGGACCATACGTCATTCCGATCTATCGGCGGGCAGGACTGTGAGACGCGTCCACCTCGATGCAGTCGGCGGCATCGCCGGCGACATGTTCGTCGCGGCAATGCTCGACGCGCTGCCTGACCTGCGAGAGCGCGTACTTGCCGACGGCGCTGCAGTGCTTCCGGTTGAGGCCGGTGGCATTGCCTTCGAGGAAGGCGAGAGCCTGTCGATGCGCGTGCGGCGCTTCGGTCTGGTCGCGAAGCGCGCGATTTCGGCTGCAGCGCCACACGCCCATGCGAACGCATATGGTGATGATGATGGCCACCATCACCATCACGATCGCAACCAGATTCCTGATGAAGCGCATGCAGGTAGTTTTGCTGACATGGTGGCACGCATCAAAGCCGCGGATCTCCACGATGGAACGGCTGCCAGGGCCATTGCGATACTGACGATCATTGCCGAGGCGGAGGCGGCCATCCATCGCGTGCCGGTCGAAAGGGTACATTTTCACGAGATCGCCGACTGGGACTCCCTGGTTGACGTCGTCTGCGCCGGCAGCATCGCAGCGGCGCTCGACAAGACGGTGTGGAGTGTCTCGGCTCTGCCGCGAGGCGGTGGCCTTGTGCACACCGCCCACGGGCTGCTGCCCGTTCCCGCGCCTGCCACGGCCGCGATCCTGACCGGTTTCGAATGGCGCGACGACGGGATATCAGGCGAGCGCGTGACGCCGACCGGCGCGGCGATCCTTAAACATCTCACAGCGCCTGGTGCTGGCGGCACGTCTGGCCGGCTTGTGTCGTCCGGAACAGGCGCGGGGACGCGGCACCTGCCCGGGATGCCGAACATTCTTCGCGTTCTCGTCCTAGAGAACGAAGTCTCAACTCCGAGCGACACCATCAGTGTCATCGAATTCGAAATCGACGACATGACCGGCGAAGAGATGGGCGTCGCCTGCGATCGCCTCAGGGCAACGGACGGCGTGTTGGATCTCTCCGTGGGGCAGCGCCTCGGCAAGAAGGGGCGTCCCGCCTCGTCGTTCCGGCTTCTGGCGAGACCGGAACTGGCCGATCAGGTGACGGCCCGGTGTTTTGCCGAGACATCGACAATCGGCTTGCGCCTGCGGGAGGAACGCCGGCTGGTCCTCTTCCGGGAAAACGTCAAGGCTGCCGGACTTGCCGTCAAGGCGGTCCTCCGGCCATCGGGCATCACACGCAAGGTGGAAAGCGATGCCCTTCGAGGCGGAAGCCTTGCCGAGCGCCGCGCCATGAAGTGGCAGGCCGAGACGACCGACGATGAATGACATTGCGCCGGCACAGCGTCTTGACCGCGTTCTTGACCGTTTCGAACAGCTCGCCATTGCTGTCAGCGGCGGCGTGGATTCAGTGACGCTGGCAGCCTTCGCACATCGCAAGCCGGGCCTTGCGGTGACGGTAATCCATGCCGCCTCACCAGCCGTTCCGGAAGAGGCGACGGCACGCGTGCGGGGTCTGTCAGATACCGAAGGCTGGACGACCCTCGTCATCGGAACTGGCGAGTTCGAGGATTCACGCTATCGGGACAATCCCTCGAACCGCTGCTATTTCTGCAAGACCAATCTCTACGATCGGATACGCACACTGACGCCGCATGTGATCGCGTCGGGTGCCAATCTCGATGATCTCGGCGACTATCGTCCCGGGCTGCTGGCTGCCGCCGAGCGCCAGGTGGTACATCCCCTCATCGAAGCGGAAATGGCCAAGGCCGACATTCGCGCGCTTTCTCGCGAGCTTGGCCTGGGCTCTGTCGCCGAATTGCCCGCCCAGCCATGCCTGGCAAGCCGCGTCGAGACGGGAATAGCGATCGATGCCCGCGACCTCGCATTCATCGAGAAGGCCGAGCGGCATCTGGCTGACATTGCCGCCAGTGGCGTTACGTTGCGCTGCCGGATTACGCGGTCAGGCGTGGTTCTGGAACTCGGCGACGGCGTGTCCGCGCAGAAGCATCTGCTGGTCGAGATCACGCAGCGGCTTTGCGCCGAGGCAGGACGCGTCTTCGTGGGCGCCCGGCCCTACAGCCGCGGCGCGATGTTCATGCGCCCATGAACGACTTTCAACTCGACTGGCAACGCAGCAGGCGCACCGGAGTGCCGGAGGCGGTGCTATGTGAGCATAAGAGCCCGACCCAGGTGGCCGCCATCATCGTCGCTGCTTCCGAGAAAGGAGAGCGGCTGTTGTTCACGCGTCTCGACGAAAGCCATTTTCTGGCGCTCGATTTCGCCATTCGCAGTGCACTTGATTATGATCCACTGTCGCGCACTGCGGTGCTGGGCGGGTCCATGCCCGTTGCAAGCACAGGTGTGGGCATCGTGGCGGCGGGCACGTCGGATATGTCGGTCGCACGGGAAGCCGCCCGAGCGCTCTGCTTCAACGGCCATGACGCGCCTATCGTCGCCGATGTCGGTGTCGCCGGATTGTGGCGGCTTACTGAAAGGCTCGACGAAATCCGGATGTTTCGGGTTGTTATCGCTGTCGCCGGCATGGAAGGCGCGCTCTTCAGCGTGCTCGCCGGGCTGATCGCGGCGCCGTTGATCGCTGTACCGACATCTGTCGGCTACGGCGTGGCCGCCGGCGGATATGTGGCGCTCAACGCAGCGCTCGCGAGTTGCTCGCCGGGAGTTGTGGTGGTCAACATCGACAATGGCTTTGGCGCAGCGGCAGCCGCGGTGAAGATGCTTTCAATGCGTTGACGCACCAGCCTCGTTAAGCGCGATGCGCGCGTTCCGATATAGAGCAAACAATCGATTTTGCCGGTGCTAGAAAGGCGTGGCGCCAGCCAAACTGGTCTGCCCCGCCAAATCATCGGAGGTCCCCACGACAATGCAGTTCGACTTCTCCGAGCTGAAGCCGCTTGACCGGCACAAACTTCTATCCTCGACGATCACGCCACGGCCGATCGCATGGGTCACGACCGTCGCGTCGGACGGGGTGCGCAATGCAGCGCCATTCTCGTTCTTCAATGTCTTCAGCGAGGATCCCCCTGTCGTCGGTTTCAGCATCGTCGACCGGTCTGCAGGCGACAACAAGGACACAGGACGCAATATCCGGATGTCGGGCCAATTCGTCGTCAATCTGGTCGACGAGGATCGGCTGGACCAGATGAACATAACCGCCGCCGAGTTTGCGCCGGAAATCGATGAGTTTTCGCGCTCCGGGCTTGCAGAGGAAGCTTCAGTGACGATCGCCGCGCCGCGAATTGCCGAGAGCCCCGTCTCCATGGAGTGCGTGCTGCACAGCATTGTTCCTCTCGGGGTATCGCGCTCGCTCATCCTGGGAACGGTCCAGATGATGCATATACGCGACGACATGCTGATCGACCCGGTTCGCTTCCATGTCGATACACAAAAATTGCGCCTTGTCGCCAGGGCACAAGGAAACACCTATGTCCGCACGACAGACGCGTTTGAGTTGCCGAGAATCTCGGCGACGTGACAGGGCCGGCGGTTCGCAAGCCTGACGAAGTCGCAGCCCCTGTCTCTCAGTCAACATTGGCGCGCGCAACCGCAACTATTTGAGCCCAAATCCCCGCGCCTTCAGGAAGTCCGTGAGCACGTGCCTGCCGGTCAGTGCAGCAACGTCCTTTATCCGCGCCGCGGTCTGTTCAGTCCAGTCGATGTTGCGCATGTTCTGTTCGGCCTGGAATTCCCGCATGCGTGCCTCGTAGGCCGCCATAAGCTCCGGGTCGATTTGGGTATACCGCTCGCGGTGGAGGATTATGCCTTGCGGCAGGCGCGGCTTGACGTCTGTTGCCACCGCCGGATCGGGGCGGCCGACTGTCATGCCGAACACGACCATCGATTCGTCGGGCAGTCCCAGTTCGTTGGCGACGGCCTGAGGGTCGTTACGCATCGCGCCTATGTAGCAGCAGCCGAGGCCGAGCGACTCGATTGCAACAGCGGCATTCTGCGCTGCGAACGCGGCGTCCGCGATGGCAAAGATGAATGCCTCGATGTAATCGAGTGCGACACCGGCATGTCCCCGCTCATCGCTGATCGCACGCAGGCGAGCCAGATCGGCGACGAAAACGAGCAGCAGCGGCGCGTCATGGATGTGCTTCTGGTCCGCGGCGTAGCCGGCCAGCCGCGCCTTGCGATCCTTGTCCTCGACCGCAATGACGCTCCAAGCTTGGAGGTTGGAAGTTGAAGCCGCCGACTGTGCGGCCGCCACGACGAGCTCAAGGGTATTTGCGGGAAGGGGCTGGTCGAGGTAGTAGCGCACCGACCGGTGCGACAGCATCACATCCAGCGTGCTGTTCCAAGTGACGTGGGACAATTCTTCGGCGAGAGCGGGATCACGGTAGCGCGTACCGACGCGTTCACGTGCCGCTGTACCGTCGGCGACGCTGTTTCGCTGCTTGCTGGTCATCTGATTGTCATCCATCTGGTTGTTTGGCTTGATCCGCCTGGGATTCTTGCCGAGGTCAAATAACGCCCTCGTGCTTGAACGAGCGGATCTGTGCTGTTGAGTGGCCGAGGAGTTCACCGAGGACATATTCGTTGTCTTCGCCGTAACAAGGCGCTCCGCGGTTGATCAATCCGCCTGCATGCGCGGGTGTGCGGCCAAGTTTGAACGGCACTTCGGCCACGGGCCACGTCCCGATCCTTGTCCCAGGCACTTCGGTCAGCCACTCCAGCCTCCGCAACTGCGGATCGTGATCGCAGCGATCCTCCGCCGTCTGGCATACGCCAGCGGCCACGCCAGCTGCTTGCAAGCGGCTCATGCAGTCATAGGCCTCAACGCCCTCGGTCCACGTTCCAACCACCTTGTCCAGTGCATCCTGGTTGACAAGACGAGCCGCAATATTGGCGAAGCGTGGATCGGTTAGCCATTCAGGATGGCCCGCGGCATGGGCGAGCGCCGCCCATGACCGCTGGTCGCAGCACGAGATCGCGATCCAGCGATCCGCCCCCTGGCAACGATAGGCGCCATGCGGCGCGGCATTGCCATAAGGGGAGCGGTTGCCGGTACGCTGCCACACTCGCCCGTTTGCCGACCAATCAAGGATGGCCTGGCTGGCAAGGAAGATGCCCGCTTCGCATTGGGACGCATCGATATGCTGACCCTTGCCGGTGACCGAGCGGTAGTACAGCGCACCGAGGAGCGATTGGGCGAAGCCATAGGCCCCCATCCAGTCGAGATAGGAATAGCCCCACCCGGCAGGCATCGCCGGTTCGGCAAGACCGGACATCTCGTTCATCCCAGCAAACGAGGCAGCGATAGGCCCAACGGTGCGCAGTCGGCCATAGGTGCCGTAACTGCCCATGCCGGACTGCTGGACGTAGATGATATCGGGACGGATGCTGCGCAGGACGTCATACCCCAGGCCTAACCGATCGAGGACGCCCGGAGAGAAGCCTTCGGCGACGACGTCGGAGATTGCGATCAGCCGCTTGGCGATATCGATACCTTTCGGGTGGCGGATATTGAGCGAGAGCCCGCGCTTGCCCGCGTTCTTATTGTTGAACTGGCCGCCCATGTCGGGATCGCTGACGCCCGGCAGTGGGCCGGTCGCGGCCTCGCGCGCCGTGCGGCCCCCAACGGGTGCCATTGCGGCGAGGCGTGTGTCTGGGTTTTCCTTCCATTCGACCTTGATGCACTCGGCGCCAAGCGCAGCAGCAAAGCGCGTTCCGCCCGCCGAAGCAAGAAACCATGAGAAGTCAAAGATGCGGACGTTCTGCAAAGGAAAGGGACGATTGCGTGCTGAGAGCGCCGGTTTCAGGGTCGCCTCTGCCGCTACCTTTGGCGATGCCTGCCTTGAGGTGTTGCTCACTTCGTCCGTATGCTCACCGCGCAGCGGCGCGCGCTTGCCGGCCTGCCATCGTGTTTCCGAACTCAGCCATTTGCTTGTGGCATAATGGAAGCTGCGCCCAAGTTCAGGGTGATCGACCTTGGTGATGGCGCCGCGCTTCAGCCAATGCTCGTCTTGTGCATTCTCATGCGGCTTGCGCACCGGTGCCCAGAGCAATCCCGCTGCCTGAGCTTCTTGCCAGGGCGTCGCGTCATATGTGTGGGCGCGGACGAAACGCTGAACCACTTCCAGCGTGTGCGAGGTGGCGTCGTCCATCTTCGACGAGCCCGGGACGCTGCGTGCGTTGAAGTCCGCATCGGCTGTGGGCGCCTCGAGGTCCGCAGCCATGTCGAAACGCTCGAGGAACGGCACGAGATTGGCCTTGTCACGGGCGCCAACACCCCAGGTCATGTACCAGCGACCATCTTTGGTGTGACTGATGTTGGGGACACGCGACACTGCCTCCAGGGCATGACGGCATGTCAGACGATGGAGCGGCGCTCGGCGCATCACCCATGACATCAGATCGATCTCGGTGCTCTTGGCCACCGCCTCATGGATGGCACAGGAGATATCCTGACCGAGACCCGAGGTGGTCCGCTCGATCAGAGCGGCAAGAATGCCAATCATGAGTTGCTCACCGGCAATATGGTAGGCATGCCAGATTTGCGGTGCGATAGGCGGTAGGTCGTACTGTTCCGATGGATCCGGATCGTAGCCGCAATTCATCATGACGCCGCCGAGCGCCAGATGAACCAGGTCCGACCCCTTGAAGGTACTCCAAGGGCCGTCATCGCCGAAAGGCGTCATGCGGGCGATGACGAGCGAGGGGTACCGCGCCGCCAAGGCTTCGCGGGTCAGCCCAAGCTGTTCATTCAACATGCCGCAGCTAGCATCCAGCAGGATGTCGGCAGTACCCAGGAGCTGGACCAACATCTCGCGACCGCCTGCGGTATCCAGATCGGCGACGGCGGATTTCTTGCCGCGGTTGTATGCCCAGAAATAGAGCGACTTTTCGGGGTCGGGCTCCTCAGAACAGAACGGGGCGATGCGCCTCGTCGGGCTGCCGTCTGCTGATTCGATCTTGATCACCTCGGCGCCGAGTCCTGCAAGCAGCAGGCCGCAATACTCCGCCGTCTCGTCCGCCACCTCGATCACTCGAAGGCCAGACAGCATTCCGGGGGCGGTGTCGGACGCCAGAGCGGTCGACCGGGGTTCAACTCTTGCAGCTGTCATGAAGGGTGTTTGGACCGTCTCAGCGTTGATGTTGAGCAACCACATTTATGGAGTTTGCTCGGCAAGATAATGCATTATATAAAATTAGGCATTGAGAAGCGGCGCCTGTCAATTAGAAATTGCGGGGGTCAAACCAATTCACCTTGGGTGGTGGAAAAAGTGCAGAAGAAATTTCGATCCTGAATTTTTAAGGCTTCCGGCGCTATGTCGTGGCCAATGCGCCATTGGAGCGTCTTCACACCGGCATTGTGGGCGGAGGGTCCGGTCTGTTTTGCGGATCTCGAGATTCTCCTTCTTAGCGACGTTCCAGCAGAGCAAATATTACTGTCGCCAAAGGGCAGCCACCGGTCGTCTTTCGCCATCCGTCCGGCAACGCCAATGGCAACACCCGGGACCGCCAAGGGCGTCTGCCACCTGCGAGAGCGGCAATCGTCGCGTCGTCCGCACCGAACTTGACGGGAGGCAGACCGTTCTCGCCGATAGCTACGAGGGAAAGCGGCTCAACTCGCCAAACGACATCGTCGTACGCTCGGATGATTCGATCTGGTTTACCGACCCGGATTATGGAATTCTCAGCGATTACACAGGAAACCGCGCCTCCAGCGAGCTCGGGCGCCGCTGCGTTTTCCGCCTTGATCCCCTCGATGGCAAGCTGGCGATCGCCACGGACAAACTGGACAAGCCCAATGGTCTGGCCTTCTCGCCCACCGAGAAAATCCTTTTCGTTGCCGACTCAGGCGCGACGCACACGCCTGGGTGGCGCACATGAGATCCTAGCTTTTGACGTAGCGGCCGATGGTGGGCTTGGCAACCGCCGGACATTCGCCATGATCGATGCCGGGGTGCCTGACGGGTTCAGCGTGGACCTCGATGGCAATATCTGGACAAGCGCGGCTGATGGTGTTCACTGCATCAGCCCCGAGGGGAATTAATCGGTAAGATTGCGGTCCCGGAAACCCGTCACAAACCTGACGTTCGGCGGCCCAAGCGCAATCGCCTGTTCATAGCCGCTGCCTCGTCTCTTTACTCGATTTATGTCGGGACACGCGGCCTCTGAAACGGTTCCGAGCCTCTTGACCAAAATAAAATAAAATGCATCATCCATTACGGAGGGACGATGCAAGGCTTTTCTGGGCTTCGAGATAAAGTATCGGTGGTGGGCGTCGGCACGACGGCGTACGGCAACTTTCCCGACATGGACGAGTATGGCCTGGCGGCTGAGGCGTTTCGCAACGCGGTTGCAGATTGCGGACTGGACAAGGGCGCGGTCGACGGCCTGCTTACATGTCGTATTCCGAGCTACTACCGGATGGGCGAAGTCCTGGGACTTGATCCGCGTTGGACGATCACCCTACCGGGGCATGGTCGCATGTCGGGCATCGGCCTCATCGAGGCAACGATCGCCTTGACGAGCGGCCAGGCGAAATATGTCGCGCTGCTTTACGCCAACATCGGCCGATCTCGCCGCGTCTTCTACGGCGGAGGTGAAATGCCGGGCCATTGGGACCCTTGGGGGTTCACCTCGCCCGGCGGCGCCCACGCCATGATGTTCCGTCGCCACATGGAGCTTTACGGTACGACGACGCGGCAACTCGCTGAAGTTTCCGTCGCCTTCCGCAGCCATGCGCAACTCAATCCCGGCGCGGTGATGAAGGAGGCAATGACTATCGACGACCATGAGAATTCCCGTCCGATCGTCGCCCCGCTGCGCCTATTCGATTATTGCCTGATCAACGATGGCGCCGTCTGCCTGATCCTCACGACAAGCGAGCGTGCCGCTGATCTCGCCAAGCCGCCGGTTCGGATCAGCGGATTTTCGGGGCGCGAGGCCTATCGAAACTCGTCCATAGAGAATTTTCACATCGACTTCTGGCACGATCAGGTCTCGGCATCGGGCGATGAGGCGTTCGCCATGGCCGGCGTCGAGCCCGCCGATGTCGATGCATTGATGTGTTACGACAATTTCAGTCCGACCGTGCTGTTCAGCCTCGAAGGCCTTGGCTTCTGCCCGCGCGGCGAAGGCGGCCGGTTCGTCGAGGGCGGAGCGTTGAAACTTGGCGGCCGGCTGCCGACCAACACGGACGGCGGCCATCTGTCCAATTCGTATATGCAGGGCTGGGCCCTCAACGTCGAGGCGGTGCGCCAACTGCGTGGCGAATGCGGCGATCGGCAGGTTGAGGACTGTGAAGTCGTGACGTACGTGCAAGCAACACCATGCACGCGCACGATCGTTTATACGCGGGCGTGACGGCTGACATGGCGTATGGCGCTTCCGCTTCCGAGAAATCCGTAGAGGCAAAGCCGTTGCCCAAGATTACGCCCTTGAACAGGCCGTTCTGGGACTATGCGCTCAAGTCAATTTACGCGCTGCAGACCTGCGATGCGTGCGGCGACGCTCATGTTCCCGAAGCGCCGGTCTGCCCTCGGTGCCTGAATGACCGCCAGACCTGGAAACCGGCGAGCGGAAAAGGCACGCTGCAGTCCTGGGCGGATTTCCATCGCGCCTATTGGGACGGCTTTGAGGCAGACTTGCCCTACCGTACATGTCTGGTGCGGCTTGACGAAGGCCCGCTGGTCGTCAGCAATTTGGTCGGCGGGCAGGCGAACCTCAGGATTGGTGCGCGCGTCCATGTGGTGTTCGACCGCATCGCCGATGGCATTGCATTACCGAAATTTTCTCTGGACGAACCGGGATGCTGAACGAAGCAGCTGACGCCGAAGTGAGCGCGGCCGGATGCGATCGTCATCACGCCGGCCGCCTGCCAGCCCGGCCAAACCGCAGCATCCTGAGATCGGCGACGCGCCCGCTCGAAATCATTGAACTCTTTGCTGCTCTTCGCCGCCCGCTGTCGGTCTCGGAAATCGCCTGCGCGCTCGAAATCCCCCAGTCAAGTTCGTCCGTGCTGCTACAGGCCATGAGCGGTGCAGGTTTCATAGCGCGCGATCGCAAGACGCGGAAATACCTACCGAGCGTCCGCTCCGTGCTGTTGAGCAACTGGGTCCACGACACGTTTCTCCAGGGCAGCGGCCTGCTGCAGGCGTTGGATGCGTTGAGCATCGAGGCCAATGCAAATGTCCGGCTTGGCGTCCGCAATGGGGTGCACGTTCAATATGTGCATGTCTCCTGGCCGTCGGCCGAGCCAAGGACGAATCGCCTGAGTCCCGGCATGAAGTTGCCGATTGGCAGCGACGCCCTGGGCAGGATGCTGCTTCTAGCAGAGAACGAGAATGACGTACGTGGCATTCTCCGGCACGGGAACGCCGTCGGCGATGCTGCACATGCGG
>NZ_RZPH01000219.1:0-7028 GCF_004022825.1 Mesorhizobium sp. M7A.F.Ca.CA.004.04.2.1 | reverse complement strand
TCGATGATGACGACGATCTCTTCACCGATCGCTTGCCGGAGGTCTGTGAGCACCTCTCGCAGAGAGGTGTCGATCAGAAGATTGCGGGTTTTGTGTTCTCGATGGCTCTTGGCCACCCAGAGACCGCAGCAGAGCCGTTTCCGTCGGAACGGACAAACCTGATAAAGATGCGGGCCGACGAACGGGTGGTCGGCGACAAGAAGGAGGTCATCAAAACTCCTTTGCTTAAACGGGTTGCCGTGCCCCCAGCGGGGCGGTTCCGCCGCGTTCCAACATCTCTTCTCTGGTCCAGATTGGCGATCGAATACGACGTTATCTGTGTCAATGTCGAGATTGGACGAAAACGATATTTGCCGGAGGGGATGACGGCAAGGATTCGGCTTCTTCAGCGACAAAATGCATACCCGATGTTGTTGCTGAACTTGAACTACATCAAGGCGTTCTGGCTAGGACGATATCGGTCGGTTCGGTTCCTGGGCAAGGCGGTTCTTGCCTGTTTGAGCTTTGGTGTCTTGAGTTTCCCGTTCTTGCTCAAGAGGTCATTCGTGCGGGTGACTTCATGAAAGAAGCCAGCTTGTGGAAGTTGGTGGAAGCCATCGTAATACGAATTGTTCCTGGTCTTCTGAACATAGCGACGTTGCTGTACATCGGCAGCCATCTGGAGACTGGACAGTACGGTATTTTCAGCACGACGATTGCGACAGTTTCATTTATTTCGACACTTGTTTTTGGAGTCGCGACCTATTCGATAATGCCGATTTCCGCAAAAATGCATGCCGCGGGAATGGGTAGAGAGTACGTATCGTCCATTTTGACCGTGCTCGCAGTTGTGGCGTTGTTTGTCGTCCTGGCTGGACTGGCACTGACGTGGCTGGGATTTGGCAATGCCGTTGCCGCGACCATCATCGTTTCTTTCGGCTTGCACACCGCACTTCAAGAGATTTTGAGGTCACAACTGCGTTTGTGGGCGTACGGTTGGTCGGCGATTTGCCAGGCCGTCGCATACCAGGCAGGAGCCATAATCCTGCTTGTCGGCGATGCGAAAGTAGGCTCGGCTCTTGCAGCCTTTTCGCTCAGCTATTTCGTCGGAGCGCTGATTTCATTTGCCTTCCTGGGACCTATGAATCTGAGACGGCCTGGCTTTTCCTATCTTGCCGGGTCTCTGGTCACAGGCTGGGGATTTGTGTTGAGCAATCTGGCCGAGAGCGGCGTGTTTGTCGGCATTCGATACATTGTTTTGTTGCTTGGCTCCGAGACCCATCTCGGTGTCTTCTCGTTTTGCGTCGATCTTTCACAACGGTCCGTCGGCTTCTTCATGAATGCGGCCAGCTTCGTATTTGTGCCAAGGGCGTTTCTCAGTGCCGCAAATGGAAACGTCAGGCAGTTTCGGCGCGGACTGTTCGAGGGAGCGGCCATCGCACTCATTTTTGCGACCGTGGCCGCGGCCGGAATAGTTGGCCTGTTTTTCTCGGGCCATGCATCCGGATGGCTGGGGAAGTCTTTTGATCCTGTGGTGTTCGGGATCGTTTCTTGTGCTGTTCTGGTCAACAGGACGAAAAAAGTGATCATCGATCCGTTTGCGCTTCGGTCGAGCAAAGCGATGACGTTGACCTATTCCTACGCGATAGGGGCGTTGGCTTGCTGTTGTCTGGCGGCATTGGGCCTTTGGTGGCGGGTGCCTCTTGGCAGTGAAATGGCATTTTTGTTCGGATATGTCGTTGCCGCTGGCTGTTCCTTTTTCGCATTGAGGAATGTGATTGCAGATCAAGGGCCTGGTGCGAAACAGCGCACCGTTTTGATGGTCGGTCCGGATGCCAGAAATGAATGAGAAGAAAGCATTCTACGACGAGAAAAACAGGCGCATCGTCCATGTCGGCACGGTGGCTGATGACGACTATTGGGATTCTCACTGGGCCGAAGGGATTGTCTTGAGGCCGGATCGCTTTGTCGTTGAAACCACCAAGCGATACCTGACCGGATCGGCCAAGATCCTGGACGCTGGATGTGGCTTGGCCAATACGGTCCATGGCCTCGACCAGGCAGGCTTTTCCGCCTACGGGATCGACTTCGCGCAGAAGACCGTGGGGATGGTGAATCGTGCCGCGCCCCATTTGCAAGTGACCGTGGGGGATGTTCGAGCAACGGGCTTCGCGGACGAATTCTTCGATGGGGTGTGGTCTCTGGGGGTGATCGAGCACTTCTTCGACGGTTACGATGAGATCGCATTGGAGATGAAGCGCATCATCCGGTCAGGAGGAGTTGCCTTCGTGACAGTGCCGAGCATTTCTCCTCTCCGACGGCTGAAGATCAGAATGGGTCTCTATCCCAGGTTTCCAGGTGAACAGGCCGGATTTTACCAGTTCGTTCTTGAGCCGTCTTCGATTGTTTCCAGTTTCGAACAGCACGGCTTCAAGCTTCTGGAATCACAGCCGAGGGGAGGCTTCAAGGGGCTGAAGGACGAGACATTTTTCTCCAAGCCGATGCAGGCCTGGTACGACAGCAAGAATGGAATCCTGAGAGGCTTGCGTGCTGCTGTGGACCGGTTGCTCGGCCCATTTTCGCATCATACGCGGCTCTACGTCTTCCACAGGATATAGCGCGGATGTCAAATCCGAGTGGGCGCAGATCGCCAAACGAAACCGGTGGTGAAGCAGTGTCGATATGGCGAAAGTTTGTTCGCACGAATGTGGCCATTTCCGAGTTCCTGGACAGTGCTCTGCCGCGGCGCCTTCGCATCGACGGCAACCGGACCTTTGCGACGGAGATAGCACCTCCCTTACTTACCTCAAACGCACGGGTTTACGATCTTGGCGGGGGTGCCAGGCCGTTCGTCAGTCTTTCGGAGAAGCGGCGCCTGGGGCTTTTTGTCGTTGGGCTCGACCTCGACGCGGAAGAGTTGTCGAAAGCGCCACGCGGAATATACGACGAGGAGATTGAAGCGGACCTTACCTCGTTTAGGGGGAGGGGCGATGCCGACGTCGTCATTTGCCAGGCAACGCTCGAGCACGTCCGTGATGGCGAGGGCGCCCTGCGCGGCATTGCCAGTTGCGTGAAACCGGGAGGCATGGTTGCCATTTTCTCGCCCTCGCGCAACGCCGTTTTTGCCAGATTGAATCGGGTCCTGCCGGAGGGGATGAAGCGACGGCTGCTTTTTGCGATCTATCCTGAAAAGGGCATGGGTCATGACGGGTTTCCGGCCTTCTACGACAAGTGCTTGCCCAGTTACTTCGACACATTCGCAAACCGGACCGACCTGGAACTTATCGAGCGCCGTCTCTTCTTGACAAGCTCCTACTTCTATTTTTTCGTGCCGGCCTTTCTTGCCTGGCGCATCTGGTTAGGCGTTTCCGCCCTGTTCCTCCGCAAGGATGCCGCTGAAACCTACGCCTATGT
Organism: Mesorhizobium sp. M7A.F.Ca.CA.004.04.2.1; assembly: GCF_004022825.1. Taxonomy (NCBI): domain Bacteria; kingdom Pseudomonadati; phylum Pseudomonadota; class Alphaproteobacteria; order Hyphomicrobiales; family Phyllobacteriaceae; genus Mesorhizobium; species Mesorhizobium sp. M7A.F.Ca.CA.004.04.2.1. Next base: position 3,635 of record NZ_RZPH01000219.1, on the reverse strand, counting down.
CTTTCGGCGAAAACAGTGAGTTCCCGCGGCCATGAAAAGGAAGCTCGCGCTGATCGCCATTCCGCTCGACAGAAGAGGCGGTGCCGAAACCGTCCTGAAACTTGTTGCGCGCGCACTCGCGAGGCGACCCGACTGGAACGTCGAAAGCGGCTTCTTGAGTAGCCAGGCGGCGGGCGGGGCCGCTGGATCACACCAGGACGGAATTCGGTGCAGCTACGGCTTTGGCGGCGGCAAGGCCATGAGCGAGTTTTTGCTCGCCCCGCGGCTGATCCGGCGTCGGTACGATTTGGTGTTCTCGAGCCACGCACGGGTAAACTCGTTTCTGGCTGCCGCCCGAAGCGTTGGACTTCTCCGCAGCCATAGGCTGGTCGCCCGCGAGTCCACGGTACTTCTGGATCGCTTCAAGGGTCCTCGCGCGCTCGCTTACAAGGCGCTCTATGCTGCCTATGGCAGCCAGGACATGATAGTCGCGCAAACGAGCTATATGAATGAACGCCTGCGTGACGTATTGCCCCGGCGAGCAATCGCCAAGCTGTGTACTTTGCCCAACCCGGTCGACGAAGATCTCATCGTCAAAATGTCCATGGAAGCATTGTCCGGGCACGACGCCGAGATACTTTCCCGCCGTCCGCAGATAGTCTGGTGCGGCCGGCTGATTGATGTGAAGCGTCCGACGATCGCGGTTGATGTGCTGGCCGAAGTCAGACGAAGGACCGGCGAGGATTATGAGCTGACCATGGTTGGCTCTGGCCCCATGGAAGCGGAGTTGAGAGCCCGCGCCGGCAAGCTTGATCTGGCCTCGCGACTAAATCTGCTCGGCCAGAGAGACAACCCGTTTCCGCTGTTTCGCGCAGCGCGTGCCGGCATGCTCACGTCGGCGACGGAGGGATTTCCCAACGTCCTTCTGGAAATGATGGCTTGCCGGATTCCCGGCATCGTCACCACCCCCTGTGCGGGAGATCTGGACATGCTGTCGGGCCTGGAGATTTCAGCCGGCTTTGGCGCGTCGGAAATTGCGGAAGCACTGCTGAAGATCATTCAAGGCGGTGATCGGTCGGCCTTGTACGGAAAGACCTTGTCGGAAAGATCGCCGGATCGGTTTGCGGATATGCTGTTGAGAGCGCCGTCGTCATATCCGGGTGGGCAGCGATGACGGCCGTTGCTCGCAACAAGATAGTCGTCTCGATAAACACATCCTGGAATGTCGTCAATTTTCGCAAGGGACTGATCGAGGCGCTGCGGAGCCGCGGCTATGACGTGGTCGTCGTCGCGCCGAGAGACGAGTATTCTCCGCTGATTGCGGCCATGGGCTGCCGCTATGTCGAACTCGACATGGACAATTCCGGCACGTCACCGTCGCGGGATTTGGTCCTTCTGTGGCGCTACTGGCGTCTCTTGCGGCGCGAGAGACCGCTGGTGTTTGTCGGCTTCACGATCAAGCCCAATGTGTTCGGCTCCATCGCGGCCAATCTGAACGGCATTCCCGTCATCAACAACATTTCGGGATTGGGGACAGCGTTCGTTCGCGGTGGTCTGCTGCTCAGGATTGCCAAGGCTTTGTACCGGGTGGCATTGGCCCGTTCCAAAATGGTTTTCTTCCAGAATGACGATGACCGGATGCTGTTCGTCGACGAACGCCTGGTTCGCAAGGATCGAACCGCGCTTTTGCCTGGCTCCGGCATCGACCTCGCGCGTTTTGCCCCTTCGCCCGAAGCGCGCACCGGGTCTGGCGCCATCATCTTTCTTCTCGTGGCCCGGCTTCTCTGGGACAAGGGTGTCGGCGAGTTCATCACGGCGGCCCGTCGGGTTTGCCGTGAGGTGCCCGGAGTGCGTTTCCAGCTACTCGGCTTTCTTGATGTCGAAAACCGGACTGCGGTCAGCCGCGAACACGTGGAAAAATGGGTTGGCGAGGGATTGGTCGAATATCTCGGCTCCACCGACGATGTGCGGCCTTTCATGCGTGGCGCCGATTGTGTCGTGTTGCCCTCCTACAGGGAGGGAACGCCGCGCTCGCTGCTCGAGGCGGCTGCGATGGGCAAGCCGCTGATCGCAACCGACGTGCCAGGATGCAGGGAAGTGGTGGACCACGCGGTCAATGGCTTCCTATGCAAGGTGAGGGACTCTGATGACCTTGCGAGCAAGATGGTCGAGTTTGCGCGGCTGGACGACTCGTCCAGGGACAGGATGGGGGCCCAGAGCAGAAACAAGGTCGAGCGGCAGTTTTCGGAAACGATCGTCATCGAGAAGTACATGCAGCAGATAGAAAGACTGAGCGCCCTTGCGACGAAATGAGCGGACCGGGCCCACCGGTCGGATGGAGGATGGTTTTGTCAGTCAGGAACATAGCGTTGCTTGCCGTCGTGGCTGTTTTGTTTGGTGTTGGCTTTCTGGGCATCATCGTGATGCAGAGGGGCGGCCCGTCCCCCGCGAAGCCGGTAGCCGAGCTCAAGCCGTTTGAAGGCAAGCTCTCCATTCCATCGGTCGATGATCTGCGTGTCGGCGGTCGCAAGATCCTGCTGTGCGGGGCGGCGTTTTCCAGGCCTCAGGCCATGCGCCTCCTGGTGACGGAAGCGGCGCGCCGAGACTACCAGGGGCTCGTCCTGGCCTGCAAACCTGTCGGTTCCGGAACACCTTGCGACGGCAAGATCGCTTCCAGGGTTGGCGATACCCTTGTTGTGCAGTGCCTGACGGCTGAGGGGGAAGATTTGGCCACCATACTTACGCAGGGCGGAATTCTCTGCGGCCAGCCGGTTCAGGCCGGCGCAACGTACAAACCTTGCTGAGCAGGTCGCCAGTACAGACCGGAGGCTCTTGCGGCGAAGTGAGTGGGTCTTGTTCTCAAGCTGGCCGGCGCCCGCATTTGGGTATTTATGGGTCCTTTATTGGGTATGCCGGTTCTTGATCGAGGTGGGGGCATGGAGCCAGATCTCTATGGCCGATAGATGAGAAATGGGTAGCCGAGCCGGCCACCTACCCCGTTGGCCGCGATTGGTATCGAGCCGATCTCGAATTACATGCTGTCAGCACGACCAATGGTCGAAATCGCGCGGCTGCCATCAAGGAGTATCTACCGAAAAATGTATCGATAATTCAATATATTAGGTGGCTGGCGAAAGGTTTGGCGCGCTCAGCTTGGTCAAAGCTTATCGAGCCAGTCACCGCGGAAAGGAGAGCTCAAATTTTTGCCCGATGGTAAGAAACCTGTGACAGGTAGTCGAAAACTATTAATGCGATCTGGCTAAAGTACTGTGCTTGGACAGACACGCGTCAGCTTAAATCGCCTCGCGCGCGCGAAACAGGTTGGAATTGTGGCCAAAAACTGGTACGCGCTGATGCAATGCCTTTGACTGGGTGCGTCTGAAGTGGTGCAGCAAGAAGGGATCGAAGACTGATGAGCCTTGTGGTTAAAACTGCGCTTGCCGTATTTGTCGTGTCAATCGGGTTTGGTTCAGCTTCATCGTTTGCCCAGGATGCTTCGTGCAGCTGCGCGACACCCTATCAAGGTTCGGCAAACCCGATCGGATCCATCCGTTCCGCCACCGGTGATGTGATGGTGTCGCAGACGGCGGGCTATGGCGCTGCCAAGGTTGGAAGCGCGCTCGATTTCGGCAGCCGTGTGGTGGTTGGCGCCAACG
>NZ_RZPH01000218.1:0-7040 GCF_004022825.1 Mesorhizobium sp. M7A.F.Ca.CA.004.04.2.1 | reverse complement strand
GTCCTGCGCAATTTCGAACGCAAGCGGCAGGCCGTCCGTGCCGCCGCCCGGGCTCTGCCCTCGCCCGATCAATTGCTGGCGCTGCCGCGCCGGCGCCTCGATGAGGCGACATCCAGGCTCGGCCGGGGCCTGTTGGTCTCCACCGAACGCAAGCGTGCAAGGTTTTTTGCCGTAAAGCTGACACCGGCAATGCTGTCGCAGCGCATTGCCGAGGCGCGGCGCACCAACGAACGCAATCTTTTGCGAGCACAAGGGGCACTGCGCGCGTTGGCAAGAGCCCGGCGTGCGGAGCTTAACCGAGCGGCCGATCAATTGCCAAAATGTGCCAGGGCATCGCTGCAGCGGCACAAGCAGCAACTGGGCATGCTGCAAGGCCGCATCACGATCGAGCCGACGGCACGGCGGCAACGCGTGCAGAGGGATTTGCTGACAGCTTTGACGAGACGCGGCACGCAAGCAGTGGTGCTCAGGCTGGAGCGCCTGCGCGGCCGCGTCGTCCAGGCCGACAGGTTGATGGCGTCGCTGTCGCACAAGGCCGTCCTGGCGCGCGGCTTTGCGCTGGTGAGGGATGCGGATGGCGCGGTGATCAAGCAGGCTGCCGAGGTGGCGTCGGGAATGGCGCTTTCGCTCGAGTTCGCCGACGGCATCGCCGATGCGGTGGCGATCACCGGCACGGCAAAACCGAAAGCCGTGGCCAAGCCGGCGGCCAAGGCCAAGGAGCCGGGCAATCAGGGATCCCTGTTCTGAGACCATGACCGACAATCCGCATCATCTGACAACACCCTCGGGCAAACCGCGCGCGCGAAATTTCGGCATCGGCTTCGATGGGCGGCCCGGACCGTTTAACGCGATCACCGATGTGCCCGGCGTGACGGTCGGCTATGCGACGCTGATTTCGGGCGATGGCGCGCTTGTCGTCGGCGAGGGACCGGTGCGCACCGGCGTGACCGCGATCCTGCCCAGGCCGCTCGCCGACCTCGCCACGCCGGTCTTCGCCGGCATTTTCAGCCAGAACGGAAACGGCGAACTGACCGGCTCGCACATCGTCGAGGAAACCGGCGCTTTCAACTTCCCGATCACCATCACCAACACGCATTCCTGCGGTGTTTCCCGCGACGGCACGCTGCGCTGGATGCAAAGCGTGCTGCCGGCAGCGCTCGACAGCGGCTGGGGGCTGCCGGGGGCGGCGGAGACCTATGACGGCTTCCTCAACGACATCAACGGCCACCATTTGACGTCAGAGCATGTTGCGCAGGCTCTCGACGGTGCCGCCGGCGGGCCTATCGAGGAAGGCAGCGTCGGCGGCGGCACCGGCATGATCACCTTCGGCTTCAAGGCCGGCTCCGGCACGGCGTCGCGCATCGTCGAATGGCAAGGCCGTGCCTACACCGTCGGCGCCTTCGTGCAGTCTAATTTTGGAAAACGGCGCAATATCACCATTCGCGGCCTGCGCGCCGGGCCGGAGCTTCTCGAACCGGCGGTCCGCGAAGGCACACCGCGTGCTGAAAAGGGCTCGATCATTGCCGTCGCCGCCACCGACGCACCGTTCCTGCCGCATCAGATGAAGCGGCTGGCCCGACGGGTGCCGCTTGGCGTCGCCTTGACCGGCGGCTTCGGCTATCACAGTTCAGGCGACATTTTTATCGCCTTCTCGACCGCCAATGCGAGCGCGGCGCTGGCGCCATCCGGCCGCATCGCCAGCGCCGATTTTATTCCGGACACCGATATCGATCCGTTTTTCGATGCAGTGATCCAGACCGTGGAGGAAGCAATCCTCAACGCGCTGGTTGCCAATGACGATATGACCGGACGCGACGGGAATTTCGTGCCGGCGCTGCCGAAGACGTGGCTGAAGGAGAAGTTTGGCTGAAGACAAAAACGCGGGCCACAAGCCCGCGCTGGAACACGTCGCCGCTATGCGATCATTCCGCGGCTTTGATCATTCCGCGGCTTTTCCGGGGGCCTGCTGGCTTTCCTCGGCCTCGGCCGCTTCCTCAAGCCGGGATGCGATAAGTTCCTGGATATCGCCGACTTCTTCCTGGATGTCCTCCAGCGGGATGCCGACCTCGGCCGCCTCGGCGGCGCACTCCTTGGCCAGGGTTTCGGCCTGCTTGTCGATCCTTGCCTGGGAGGACTGGCAATGGACCTTTTCGCCGATCCATCCCCGCAAGAATTCGATGGCGTGTTCACTCATACTGCTGTTCCCTGGCGGCAAAGCCGGTTGGTAATCACAAACGTCGACATCCCGCAAAGGATGCATGTCCCCATTCCAGCCGAGTCGCGGTCGTCCGGCAAGCCAATGCCGTCCAAGGTCCACAGAGCCATAGGAAATCGAGGGGTCAAGAGCATTTTCTGATTCTGGAGGGGTCGGTACCGTTGGCTGGGTCACGCCCAGCGCTGCGCCACTGTTTCTATTTGCTTTTTTCCGGTTTCCGAGCCGATTTCCGTCACAATAGATGGCGCAACACACTACACATTCACAGTTGCTTCGAGGTGCTGCCCTCGGGCGCGCAGGTCGAAGCCGCCGCTATATAGTGACATCCTCCTGCAATGTCGACTCCGCTCGCCATGCTGCTTCTTTCCGCCGCGCCGAAGGCTCCGCAACGGATCAAGAGCAAGTGACGATGGACGCGAACCGGGTGGAGCAAGCCTCGGCGGAATCGCTCAGACGTGCACAGCCACCACCGCCGCGCAGTCGCCGGCCTTGACCAGCCCGGGGAAATGCCGCGCCGCCAGCATGCCCGACATTTTTGCCCGGATCTCCTGCGGGGCGATGCCGGTGCGGCCGGTGGAATGGATGCGCGCCAGCACCGAGCCTTCTTCGACGGGCTCACCGAGATCGACCATGGTTTCGATCATGCCGTCATCTTCGGCGAAGGAGAAACAATCGCCCGACGGCATGTCGAGCCACTGGGTTCGAGTCTTCTCGACCGCACCATCTACAATGCCAGCATGGCGCAGTACGTTGAGAATGCCGCGCCGCGCGATCCGCACCGTCTGCGCACGCGACGTGCCGCCGCCGCCCAGCTCGGTGCTGACGAAGACCTTGCCCATCTCCTCGGCTGCCGTGTCATACATGCCGACGGCGTCGATCTCGATCATGCGCATCGAGAACGGGGCGGCGAAGGCCGCGACCGCGTCGAAGGCTTTCTGTTCCAGCGCCTTGTCGGGCAAAGTATGCGCGGCGCAGAACGGCACGAAGTCCAGCGTCTTGCCGCCGGAATGGAAGTCGAACACGATGTCGGCGCGGGGGAGCAGCTCACGCTGGAAATAGTCGGCGATCTTCTCGGTCACCGTCCCGTCCGGCCGGCCGGGAAAGCTGCGGTTCATGTTGCCCCTGTCGATCGGCGAGGTGCGCGTGCCAGCACGGAAGGCCGGATAGTTCATGGCCGGCACGATGATCACCGTGCCGCTGACTTGCTTGGGATCGAGGGTCCTGGCGAGATCGTAGAGGGCCAGCGGCCCCTCATACTCGTCGCCATGGTTGCCGCCGGTCAGCAGCGCTGCCGGCCCGTTGCCGTTGCGGATGACGCAGATCGGGATCATAACCGAGCCCCACGCGGAATCGTCGCGGCTGTAGGGCAAGCGCAGGAAACCGTGCTGAATGCCGTCGCGGTCGAAATCGACGGTCGGCGCGATCGGCGACGGGCGGGTGCTGGACATCGGGCTCAATCCTTCACCACCAGCTTGCGCGGCACATTGGCCAGGCACTCCACACCGGTTTCGGTGATCAGGATGGACTCGGTGATCTCCAGTCCCATCGTTTCCAGCCACAGGCCGGTCATGAAATGGAAGGTCATGCCGGGCTTGAGCTCGGTGCGGTCGCCGGGACGCAGGCTCATCGTGCGCTCGCCCCAGTCCGGCGGATAGGACAGGCCGATCGAGTAGCCGGTGCGGTTGTCCTTGACGATACCGTATCGCTTGAGGACACCGAAGAAGGCGTTGGCGATGTCCTCGCAGGCGTTGCCGGGTTTCGCGGCAGCCAGCCCGGCTTCCATACCTTCCAGCGTCGCCTTCTCGGCATCGAGGAATTCCTGCGTCGGCTTGCCTAGGAAGACGGTGCGCGACAGCGGGCAGTGATAGCGGTTGTAGCAGCCGGCAATCTCGAAGAAGGTGCCCTCGCCCCGCTTCATCGCTCTGTCATCCCAGGTCAGATGCGGCGCCGAGGCATCGGCACCCGACGGCAGCAGCGGCACGATCGCCGGATAGTCGCCGCCAATACCGTCGACGCCGCGCGTGCCGGCATCATAGATTTCGGCGACGAGATCGCATTTGCGCATGCCGACCTCGATCTTGTCGAAGATGCGCTGATGCATGGCCTCGACGATGCGGGCCGCCTTGCGCATATAATCGATCTCGGTCGGGCTCTTCACCGCACGCTGCCAGTTGACAAGCGCGGTGGCATCGACAAAGCGGGCATTGGGCAGATGCTTCTGCAGCGACGCAAAGGCGGCCGCCGAGAACCAGTAATTGTCCATTTCGACGCCGACTGTCAGCTTGCCCCAGCCGCGATCCGCAAGCACGCTGGCCAAAAAATCCATCGGGTGGCGCTCGGTCGACTGCACATAGTGATCGGCATAGCCGACGATATTGTCGTGCGCGAGATAAGCGGTGCGCTTGGCGCCGTTGGCGTCCTGGCCGCGGCCGTACCAGACCGGCTCGCCCGAAGGCGGCACGATAACCGCCTGGTGCACATAGAACGACCAGCCGTCATAGCCGGTCAACCAGGCCATGTTGGAAGGATCGCTGACAACAAGAAGATCGACGCCCTTGGCCTCCATGGCCTTGCGTGTCTTGGCGAGGCGATCCGCATATTCGCCGCGCGAGAATCTCAGGTTCGGTTGCATTGTTCTTGGTCCTCGTTTGTTGGGCCTTGCGGCCGGTATCAGCTTTGAATCCAACTCGTCGTTCTTGTTTGAGCGTGATCTCTGGACAAACGGAAAACCGTTTGTCCGAGAAAACCGGTTCCCACTTTTCCGGATCATGCTCCTGCGGCCAGCATCAGCTTTCGAAGATGGCCCCGGAACCGGCCACCCGCGCACGGTCTCGAGCGAGCGTGGCGATCGCCGTGTCCTGGACGCCAGTGCCGGTGAGATCGGCGATGGTGATGTCGCTGGCCGAGCGCCGTCCGTGTTTCGCGCCGGCGATGATCTGGCCGAGTTCGGTCACCTCTTCCTCGGCGGCCATCACGCCCGCCGCGATTGCATGATGCAGCTCACCCAGCCGCTTTGTCTGGCGGCCACTGTCAGCGGCATAGAGATCGGCCATGCGCAGGATTGCCGGCGCGATCTCGTTCTTGTGCTCGGCGTCCGATCCCATCGCGGTGATGTGCTGCCCTGCGGAAACGAAGCCGGCCTTGATCAGCGGCTCGGTCGAAGGCGTCGTGGTGACGATGATGTCGGCGCCGGCGACCGCGTTTGCCGCGTCGGGCTCGGCATGCACGAGAATGCCGAGCTTTTCGCGCAGGGCTCCGGCGGTTGCCTCGGCCTTTGCCGCATCGCGTGCCCAGATGCGCGCCTCGGCAATCGGCCGCACCAGCATGAGTGCTTCCAATTGCAGCCCGGCCTGGACGCCAGCGCCGAAGATCGCGGCAACGGACGAGTCCTGCCGCGACAGATGTTTGGCGGCGACGGCGCCGGCAGCAGCGGTTCGGATATCCGTGAGATAGCCGTTGTCGAGCAGCAGCGCTTCGACCAGGCCGGTCTTGGCTGACAGCAGCACCATCATGCCGTTGACGCTGGGCAGGCCGAGCTTCGGATTGTCGAAGAAGCCGGGGCTGATCTTGATGGCGAAACCGTCAATGCCGGGCACATAGGCGGTCTTCACGTCGACCTCGCCGCGATGCTCGGGAATGTCTAGCCGCAGGATCGGCGGCATCGCCACCGGCAGAGTGGCAAGCGCACGGAAGGCGTTTTCGACGCAGGCGACGGCATCGAGATCGAGTGTCACGATCGCCCGCAACTCTTTCTCGGTAAGGATGGTCATCCGGCTCATGCGGCGCGCTCCTTGAGCGATGGCGCTACGCCGCAAACGATTGTGCGGTGCGCGTCCATATCGATGTTGCGACCGGACAGCAGAACAACCACCGGCCCGTCCGACCTGACCTTGCCGGCCAGCAGTGCGGCGATGCCGACAGCGCCCGCGCCCTCGACGATTTCGCGCTCCTGCGCATAGGCGTGACGGATTCCGGCGGCGATCTCGTCTTCGCTGAGCAGGATGACATCATCGAGCAGGTCGCGGCACATGGCGAAGGTCAGCCGATTGTCGAGGCCGATGCCGCCGCCGAGCGAATCCGCCAGCGTCGGCAATTCTTCCACCAATACCGGTTGGCCCGCATCGAGGCTGGCCTTCATCGCCGCGCCACGCGCCATCGAGACACCGATGACTTTTGTCCGGGGGCTGACGCCTTTGATGGCCGTAGCAACCCCTGAGGCGAGCCCACCGCCGGAGAGTTGGACCAGAACGAGGGCGGCATCCGGGACCTGCCCGATTATCTCAAGCCCGACCGTGCCTTGCCCGGCGATAATGTCGGGATGGTCGAAGGGCGGCAGCATCACCAGCCCCTCTTGCGCCACCAGCCGATCGACCTCCTGCTGGGCATCGTCCTGGCTGTCGCCGATAATGCGGACCTCCGCGCCAAGCCGGCGGATCTCGTCGAGCTTGTTGCCGGGCACCAGGCGCGACATGCAGATTACGGCGCGCATGCCCTCAAGCTTCGCCGCATGCGCCAGCGCGCGGCCATGATTGCCGGTCGAGGCCGCGACCACGCCCCGCGCCTTCTGTTCGGCGTTCAACGAGGCGACGGCGTTCGAGGCGCCACGCAGCTTGAAGCTGCCGGTGGTCTGCCGGTGTTCGAGCTTGAGGTGAACGGGGACGCCCAGTTGTTCGGATAGGCTCGGGGACAGCACGGTCGGCGTGCGCTCGACTTTGCCAGCGATACGGTCACGGGCGATACGGATGTCCGCTAGGGCGACGGCGCGCGTCATGGGGCGACCCCCTCTGGCCTGCCGGCCATCTCCCCCTCGAGGGGGGAGATTGGC
>NZ_RZPH01000217.1:0-7047 GCF_004022825.1 Mesorhizobium sp. M7A.F.Ca.CA.004.04.2.1 | reverse complement strand
AGGTCGGCTGGCGTGTGGCGCAAGGCGGCGAGCCTCGCGGCTTCGAGGTCCAGCGCTGCCCGCGCCTCCCACTGATCGCGCAGGCCGCTGCGCTTGACCCGGTCGAGCGCGGCAGAGGTATCGACGGCGGAGCGCACATAGGTGCCCGAGCCCTGGCGCGTATCCAGCAATCCCTGCGAGACCAGCACCCGCACCGCCTCGCGCACCGTGCCGCGGCTGACCGACAGAAGGTTGGTCAGAGCTGCCTCGTTGGGGATACGCTCGCCGACGCCCCAGCGGCCGCTGACGATTTCAGCGCGCAGGCTCTCGGTGGCGCTGTCGGTGAGATTGGTTCGGATAGCAGGTTGCATCGACCTATTCATCAAGTCATCAGATGACTTGATGAATAGGCCTACTCCTGGCTGCCGTCAAGCTACTGATCGAGATGGTAGTGGGTCAGTCTGAAATTCAGCCTTTGAATGGCCGGCGTTGAATGCGATAATTCAGGCATGGATGACACATCCGAAACTAAGACACGAAACGGTTGGGCGCCCTTGCACGTTGAGCAAGCTCTTGGTCTTAACCCGGACCTGCCAAAGCGCTGCCCCGAGTGTCATGGTGCTGTTCGCGCTCACCGCGAAAGTAACAATGGGATGCGCGCTCATTTCGAACACATCGAAGGGCATGATGGATGCTCGCTAAAGCCGCGAACATTTTCCGGTACTAAATCAATGCACCCAGACGCCCTATCATGAAAGCTTTGCGAGATTGGTGACATTGTTGCGCTGATCGAAGTGAAGGAAATTGAGAAGCCGGTGCTGCGCGGCCCTTACAAGAAGCGGACAGCTTGACTTCAATATGCTATGCCGCCGCCATGAAGAGCTATGATTTCGATCCTACCGAATTCGCCAAGTTAGAGTTCCTATTGGCTCACGCCGTCAGTTTTCTCCATCAAGAGCGGAGCAAGGCCGAACTCAATCAATTCCAGGCCAAATTCCTCCCGATTATTCGCGATGTATATTATCAGGTGTTGGGACCTAAGATTGATGATCGCCAGCGTGAGGCAATCTCTGTATCCGATCCTTGGGATCCAGAGTTGACTCAGGAGCGGGCTATCGAACTCCTAGCTGAGATATTCAAAGCTTAGATTTCAAACTGACTCACTACCATGAGATAGAAACTCACCAAGCTATGGCGCCGATCAGTCGGCGGCTGACGCAAAGCTTGCCATGTGAAACGCCTGGATCTCAGCCGGATAGCGATAGGCGATGCCATAGGGGCAGGCATTGCGGTCAAGGCAGCCGCCGCTGCGGCACGGCTCGCCCTTCGCTCCTCGCACATGCGCCAGACAGGACTGGTAGGCGAATCCTTCCGTGGAATAGGCATCGACCGGACAGTATCTCAGGCAAGGTTTCTCGACACAGGTGTCGCAAAGGTGGATCGCCTTGCCCTGCTCCGGAAGCGCGATCTCGTCCTCGAACAGCAGCGCACCGCGATAGGCATGCCAAAGCCCGTATTGCGGATGCATGAGGATGCCGAGCGGCGACGGTTTTAAACCCTCGGCCCGCATCGCCCATTGCTGGAACGGAAGATAGGGTTTGTCGGAAGGCGAAACCGCACGGGCTTGGAATTCATTGGCCACGGCGCCAATGACCTGCCGCGACCAGTTGTCGAGCGGATCGGCGATTGTCCGTGGCTGGTTTTCGCGCCAGCGCAGGAAATGCGGCCAAGGTGCCGCCCCCGCCTGCCCCACCAGCAGCACGGACCTTGCTGGCGCGCCCGAGGTGCCATGTGGAGCATCCTCGTCGCCAGGGAACACAAAGCCGCCGCGCAGGATGAGGCCGTTGGCGCCAAGCGCGGCCGTGATCTCCTCGATCATGCCGCGACGCGCAATCATTCCTTCTTGACCGGATCGGAGAACGCGCTCCGCCAGACTTCCTTGTGGATGATGTTGGCGACTTTAGCCCCGCCTGATTCGGGCTCCTTTCAAGTGAAGGCGTCGGGCATCGACCCCTTCTTCTTGGCGATGAAGTCCTTCAACGCTTCGTCGATGCTCGGATCGAGATGCGGCGCCTCGTAGCTTTCCAGCCAGCGGCGGGCAAGCTCGTTGGCGCGCTGCGGCGCTGTCTTCTCGCCTTCGGCCAGCCACTGCTCGTAGGAATTGTTGTCGGCGATGTTGGAGCGGTAGAAGGCGGTCTGGAAATTGGCCTGGGTGTGGTCGCAGCCGAGATAGTGGCTGCCGGGGCCGACCTGGCGGATGGCGTCCATCGCCTGGCCGTTTTCCGACAGGTCGACACCCTCGGAAAACTTCTGCGTCATGCCGAGCTGGTCGATGTCCATCATGAATTTTTCATAGCAGGACGCCAGCCCGCCCTCGAGCCAGCCAGCCGAATGCAGCACGAAATTAGTGCCGGCCAGGATGGTCGAGTTCAGCGTGTTGGCGCTTTCATAGGCCGCCTGAGCATCCGGAACCTTCGACGCGCAGAGCGAACCGCCGGTACGGAACGGCAGGCCGAGACGGCGCGCCAGCTGTGCGGCGCCATAAGACACCAGCGACGGCTCCGGCGTGCCGAAGGTCGGCGCGCCCGACTGCATCGAGATCGACGAAGCGAAGGTGCCGAACAGCACCGGCGCGCCCGGCCGGATCAGCTGCGTGAACGAGGCGCCGGCCAGCACTTCGGCCAGGACCTGCGTCAGCGTGCCGGCCACCGTCACCGGGCTCATCGCGCCGGCAAGGATGAACGGCGTGACGATGCAAGCCTGGTTGTGGCGCGCATAGACTTTCAAAGCGCCGAGCATGGTCTCGTCGAACACCATCGGCGAGTTGGCGTTGATCAGACTGGTCAGCACCGTGTTGTTCTCGACGAAATCGTCGCCGAACACGATCTTGGCCATGGCGACGGTGTCTTCGGCGCGTTCCGGCGCGGTCACCGAGCCCATGAACGGCTTGTCGGAATATTTGATGTGGCTGTAGATCATGTCGAGGTGGCGCTTGTTGACCGGCACATCGACCGGCTCGCACACCGTGCCGCCCGAATGGTGGATCGACGGCGCCATATAGGCGAGCTTCACGAAATTCTGGAAATCCTCGATCGTCGCGTAACGCCTGACGCCATCGAGGTCACGCACGAAGGGCGGACCGTAGACCGGCGCGAAAACGGTGGCATTGCCGCCGATCTGCACCGAACGCTCGGAATTGCGGGCGTGCTGGGTGTAGACGGACGGCGCGGTCTTGAGCAGCGAACGGCACAGCCCCTTCGGAAAGTGCACGCGCTCGCCCTTGACGTCGGCGCCGGCCTCTTTCCACAGTTGCAACGCCTCCGCGTCGTCGCGGAAGATGATGCCGATCTCCTCGAGCACCGTATCGGTGTTCTTCTCGATCAGCGCCAGGCCTTCCTCGTCCAGCACCTCATAAACGTTGATCTTGCGCTTGATGTAGGTGAGCTGCGTGCCCGGGCCACCGCCTGAACGTGCTGCCCGCCGGGCTGCTGCCCCGCCACTGGCGCCACGCCCACGTCGCGCGTTTGACGCTTCCTGATCGACTGCCGCGTGTTCGCTCATGGTGGTTCTTCCCTGAAACTGTTCTTGTCTGGAATCCATAGCGGCTGCCTCGCCGCTTCTTGCCAGATCGTAGCCATGCACCCTATTCGAAACGGCCCGCCAGCGCCAACGCCTGTCGCAAAATCGACAAGAATTCCAAGAGAGTTACGGTCGCTTTCCTTTTGCGGGAAGTCGCAAATCAGCTATGGATACATGCCCTCAGCGGGTTAGGTATGAACGCGAAGATGTGTGCCTTGCGACATGGTCGCGATGCCGGCAGGAGCTCGATACAAATGTCCGACGACGAGATCATCCTTTCCGAACTTTCCGACGACGAGTTGGTGCAGCAGATGCACGACGATCTCTATGACGGGCTGAAGGAAGAGATCGAGGAAGGCACCAACATCCTGCTCGAGCGCGGCTGGGTGCCCTACAAGGTGCTGACGGAAGCGCTGGTCGAAGGCATGCGCATCGTCGGCGAGGATTTTCGCGACGGCATCCTGTTCGTTCCCGAAGTGCTGCTGTCGGCCAATGCGATGAAGGCCGGCATGTTCATCCTGCGTCCGCTGCTCGCCGCCACCGGCGCGCCGAAGCAGGGCAAGATGGTCATCGGCACCGTCAAGGGCGACATCCACGACATCGGCAAGAACCTCGTCGGCATGATGATGGAAGGTGCTGGTTTCGACGTCATCGATCTCGGCATCAACAATGCGGTCGAGAAATATCTCGATGCGATCGAACAGCACCAGCCCGACATCATCGGCATGTCGGCACTGCTGACCACGACCATGCCCTATATGAAGGTCGTCATCGACACGATGAAGGAAAAGGGCATCCGCGACGATTATGTCGTGCTGGTCGGCGGCGCGCCGCTGAACGAGGAATTCGGCAAGGCCGTCGGCGCCGATGCCTATTGCCGCGACGCGGCAGTGGCGGTCGAGACCGCCAAGGACTTCATGAAGCGCAAGCACAATGTGCGCGCTTCGGCCTGATTGGTCATTTCGGCCGGACAACAGGAAGCCGCGCCTTGCAGCGCGGCTTTTTTGTTCCCAGATGAAGAAGTACGGGCGCGGATCAGGGATTGTTGACGGTGTCCTCGACCGCATTGGCGGTTGATTTGACGTCCTTGCCGACGCCTCGGACGGTGTTCGCACAAGCCGTGAGGGCCAGGGCGCAGGTCAAGATGGCAATTGGCGTGATGCGTAGCAGTTTCATGGACGGTGTCTCCCTCAATAGATAAATTAGCGCTACAGCAACGAAGGCCGGCTCGACGGGTTCCATGGCCAAGACGCAAAAAACGAAACCGAATCAAGACGACAAGCTGCTCGTTATCGCCTGTGGGATGATTGCGCGCGAAATTCTGGCCGTCAAGGAACAGCTCGGACTGGATCACCTCGACCTGACCTGCCTGCCGGCAGAATTCCATTTCTATCCGGACCGCATCGCCCCGGCCATGGACAAGGCAATCGAAAAGGCCAAGGCCGAAGGCTACAGCAACATCTTCGTCGGCTATGCCGACTGCGGCACCGGCGGCCTGCTCGACCGCATCTGCGAGAAGCACGGCGTCGAGCGCATGGCGGGCCCGCACTGCTTTGCCTTCTATCAAGGCATGGAGGCCTATGCGAAAGTCGCCGACGACGACATGATGTCCTTCTACATGACCGACTTCCTCTGCCGGCAGTTCGACGCCTTCTTCATGAAACCGCTCGGCCTCGACAAGCACCCGGAGTTGATCAAGGACTATTTCGGCAACTACGAGAAGCTGATCTATCTGGCCCAGACCAATGATCCGGAACTCGACAAGGTCGCCGAAAAGGCAGCCAGAATGCTTGGTCTCGTCTATGAACGCCGCGCAACCGGCTATGGCGACCTGACGGCCGGAATGGCGCAGGCGGCAGCACACGCCTGAAGCAATTCCTGACCCCGCCATGCTCTAACCCTGGGTGACAGGCCGCCGAGAACGGGTAAGTTGTGCGCCACAAGGCAACAGGCCCTCCAGCCATTCGAACGTGGAAACACACTGATGACCCCTCGCCTCTTGATAGCCGCACTCGGTCTCCTCTGTTTCGCCCTGCCCGCTCATGCCGATGGCGAGGTACAGAAACTCATCACCCCGGCCGACAAGAAGCGGCTCGACAATTATGGCGAGACGCGCAAGGCGGCGCTTGCCGAGGCGAAAGCTGGAGATGCGGCCGAGGTCAAGCAACTCGACGCCTTGCTGGCA
Source organism: Mesorhizobium sp. M7A.F.Ca.CA.004.04.2.1 (assembly GCF_004022825.1). Lineage (NCBI taxonomy): Bacteria > Pseudomonadati > Pseudomonadota > Alphaproteobacteria > Hyphomicrobiales > Phyllobacteriaceae > Mesorhizobium > Mesorhizobium sp. M7A.F.Ca.CA.004.04.2.1. The sequence continues at coordinate 1,304 of NZ_RZPH01000217.1, read as the reverse complement.
AAACCGCTGGTGGCCTTTTCCGACAAGGACCTGACCGGCAGTTGGCGGTGCCGCACCATCAAGGCCGGCGGGTCTTTGCCGCTCGTCATCTATGGCTGGTTCAAGTGCAAGGTCACCGACGACGGTTCCGGCTGGCGGCTGGAAAAGATCAGCGGCTCGCAGCGCACCAAGGGCCGTTTCTTCGACGATGGCGAGAAACGCGCGATCTATCTCGGTTCCTTCTATGTCAACGATGATCCGGCAAAGCCCTATGGCAGCGGCCCGCAAACCGACCAGGTCGGCTATGCCTTCCGCAACAGCGCCAAGGAATGGCGCATCGAATTTCCGGCGCCCTATTACGAATCGAATCTCGATATCATCGAATTCAAGCGCTGACTGTGTATCGAAGGCTGATCACCAAGGATTAACCCGGACGCCCTAGCATCCCGACCATTATCAAGAACGGGTTGCTTGGAGGGGGCAAGATCCATGGCAGCATCAGAATCCAGTACGCGGATCGTGGTCGTCACCGGAGGCGGCCAGCATGTCTGGGCTATCGTCAACGCGATCACCGACCGCGTCGGCCCTGTCAGCGTCATCCTCGAAACGCCTGAATCCAAAAAGCAATTGCTTCGCGGCCGGGCTCGCCGCCAGGGCTGGATCTCCGCCATCGGCCAACTTGGCACGATGGTGCTCAGCAGACTGGGCAAACGGCTTCTCGCCAGCCATGCCGCCCGGCTGATTGCCGAGGAAAAGCTCGAGGTCGAGCCGCGGCGGGATCAGGAAATCATCCATGTCGCCTCAGCCAACGGGCCGGAATGCCTCGAAGCGATCAAGAAGATCCAGCCTGGCGTTGTCCTGCTTAATGGCTGCAGGCTGTTGTCGAAGGACATGCTTGCCCGGATGCCTTGCCCGGTGCTCAACTATCACGCCGGCATCACGCCGAAATACCGCGGCATGAACGGTGGCTACTGGGCGTTGACGTCAGGCGACCCGCAGAATTTCGGCACCACCGTGCATCTGGTCGATGCCGGCGTCGATACGGGCGCCGTGCTGAAACAGGTGCGCGGTCAACCGAAACGCGGCGACACCATCTCCAGCTACGCGTTGCGCCAGGCCGCGTTCTCGCGCGACATCTGCGTCGAGGCGGTCAGCGATGTTCTGGCCGGAAAAATCACCACCGTCGACCCCGGTCTGCCATCACAGCAATGGTATCATCCGACGATCTGGTTCTATCTCTGGACTGGCCTGAGAACCGGCATCTGGTAGCGCATTCCTCGTCAGGATCCGCACGCCGTGAGCCGGCTTTTCCGACGCCTCGAACC
>NZ_RZPH01000216.1:0-7055 GCF_004022825.1 Mesorhizobium sp. M7A.F.Ca.CA.004.04.2.1 | reverse complement strand
TGGGGGCCGCTCGGGCTGATCCTGTCGACACCGCTCACCGTCTGCCTGGTGGTGCTGGGCAGACACGTGCCGCAGTTTGAATTCCTCGACGTGCTGTTCGGCAACGAGCCCGTGCTCGAACCCCATGCGCGCCTGTACCAGCGGCTTCTGGCCGGCGATCCGGAAGAAGCCACCGACCATGCCGAGGAGATGCTGGAGGAGAAATATCTGGTCGAATTCTACGACAAGGTTGCCATTCCGGCGCTTTTGCTGGGCGAACAAGACCGTGTGCGCGGCGTCATGGGCGATTTGCAAAGGCGGCAGGTGGCGGCCAGTGCCCTGGTGCTGGTGGCCAATCTCGACGACAGCGCGCAGGAGGAGGCAGGCGAGGAGGAGGCGCCGCCCGAGGCCGCAGAGGCGAGCGACGATGGCGATCCCAACGGGGAAGACGAGACCGACCTGCCCGATGGAACGGATATGTCCGTGCTTTGCGCCGGTGGGCGTGGCGAGCTCGACGACGCCGCCGCCGCGATGCTGGCGCAGGTGCTGGAGGTCCAGGGCGCGACGGTATCGAAAGCCGGCTTTGCGGATATGGAGCCCGCCAGCATTCGCCGCCTTGAGCTCGAAACCGTCGACACTGTCGTGGTCGGATTCCTGAACCGGGATTCCGTCAAGCACGCCCGTTTTCTGGTTCGCCGGCTGAAGCGTGCCAAGGCCGCACTTCGGGTGGGAATCGTGTTCTGGTCGGAGACCGGCAGCGAGGACAAGGAGACGGCCGACAAACTGGCCCGTGACTTGAACGCGGATTTCGTGGCGCATGGCATGGTCGACGCCGTGCTGGGCGCGCTCTCAAACGAGCCGCCGGTCGCTCTCAAGCTCGTCGCCAAACGGCGCATGCGGCGACAGCGGGCCGCGTCCAAGAAGGTTACGGCGGCAGCGGCGGATTAGGCCCTGCCTTTGCCTTTTTCGGCAATGTCGGGGTCGACAAGCCAGGCACGAATTGCGGAAAATAGTTCACACCGATGTCGATTTCCGGGAGGCCCATTCGTCTTCACGATAGGGAGCCGAAGAATTCGCCCAATCAGGAACGATGCGATGACAATCACCATCACGGCATTTGAGCGATCGCCCGATCGCGGCAAGGGACTGGCGCGCGATACGCGCGTTCGCTGGGCGCTCGAAGAGGTAGGGCTGCCTTATGAGGTTCGGTTTGTTTCCTTCGCGCAGATGAAGGCGCCGGACCATCTGGCCCTCCATCCCTTCGGCCAGATCCCCACCTACGAGGAGGGTTCTCTCTCACTGTTCGAGACCGGCTCGATCATCCTTCACCTTGCCGAGCAGCACGCGGGCCTGCTGCCCGGCGATCGCGATGCCCGCGCGCGTGCGATCACGTGGATGTTTGCCGCACTTAACACAGTCGAGCCGCCGATCCTCGAATTAACGACGGCAAAGATATTCGAAGCTGACAAGCCCTGGAGCGAGGAGCGTTTGCCATTGGTGAAGGATCGTGTTCGCGCCTGTCTCGACAGGCTCTCGGCTCGTCTGGACGCCGCCGAGTGGCTCGACGATGCATTCAGCGCGGGCGATCTGTTGATGGTATCGGTGCTGCTGCGACTAAGAATGTCGGGCATTTTGGACGAATATCAAAACCTTGCTGCATATGTAGCGCGCGGTGAAGCTCGGCCTGCTTACATCAGGGCTTTCGCCGCGCAATTTGCGATCAACGCTCCACCGGCCAGCTGAAACATTGGCTGATAAAGCCGAGCCGACAGCCGATTTGACATCAGCTGCCGCCGAAGAGTTGAGCGAGAGCATTGCCCTCAGAGCGAGACGGGCGGCGCCCCCTACCGGTCGACCATCGCCATGCCCCGCTCGGTGTAGCGCGGGCCGGAGATTTTCCCCGGCGCAAGCGCTTCGTCGAGCGCGGCCATCTCGGCGGCATCGAGTTTGATCGCGGCGGCGGCGACGTTCTCTCCCAAGTATTTTGTGCGCTTGGTGCCGGGGATCGGCACGATGTCGATGCCAAAGCCGTCGCCCTTCGCCAGCAGCCATGCCAGCGCGACCTGGCCGGGCTTGACGCCGCGGGCAGCGGCGATGTCGCTCACCTTGGCGGCCGCCTCGACATTGGCGCCGTAGTTTTCGCCCTGGTAGCGCGGGTCGTTGCGGCGATAATCGCCGTCGGGATAGTCTTCCGCGCGCTTGACCTGGCCGGTGAGAAAACCTCGGCCGAGCGGCGAGAACGGCACCAGGCCGATGCCGAGTTCGCCAAGCAGCGGGATGATCTCCGGCTCCAGATTGCGCTCCCACAGCGAATACTCGCTCTGCACCGCTGACACCGGGTGCGCGGCATGCGCCCGGCGGATGTTGGCCGCGCCGGCCTCCGACAGGCCGAAGAAGCGCACCTTGCCTTGCGCGACGAGTTCGCCGACGGCGCCCGCGACATCCTCCATCGGCACCGCCGGGTCGACGCGGTGCTGGTAGAGCAGGTCGATATGGTCGGTTCCGAGGCGGCCGAGCGAGGCTTCCACGACCTCACGAATATGCTCGGGCCGGCTGTCGGTTCCAGCCTGCTTGCCGTTTTCGATGCGGAAGCCGAATTTGGTGGCGATCGTCACCTGGCCGCGCTTGCCCTTCAACGCCCGGCCGAGCAATGCCTCGTTGGTATACGGGCCATAGACCTCGGCGGTGTCGAGGAAGGTGCAGCCGAGTTCGATGGCGCGGTGCAGCGTGGCGATGGATTCGGCCTCGTCGGCCGGGCCGTAGGACTGGCTCATGCCCATGCAGCCGAGGCCGATGGCCGAGACCTGCAGCCCCTGGCTGCCGAGCTTGCGTGTTTTCAGGGTCATGGCAGGCGTTCTCCGGGAAGGTCCAGGAATTATAGCAGCCGATCGCTCAATTCCCACAGGGTGTTCGGCCGCATGTCGATGGCTTGAAGACGACGCGGCCGCCCCATGGCTGCTCACCATGCGGCGGCGCTATTCTTCGACGGCCAGGATCACTCCGGCAATCGCGGCGCCGACAAAAGCGCCCACGGATGCGCCGACAAGGAGATCGGCTGTGATATGGTTGCCGACCACTTCGCCGACACCGCCTCCAACCAATGTGCCGGCAATTATACCGATGAAAAGGCGGAGAAGTGGATCCGTAGTCAGGCGATTCAGCATCATGATGGCCTTTGCAGCTCGCTCACATGTTGGAGGCGACATCGCGGGTGGACGGAGGCTTGGGCCTATGAGCGGCACGCTGGTTTGACGCCTGCGGCGCAACGCTGGGCGTGGCTTTGGCATTCCCAGCGGTGTTGGACGCTTGCGCCTTGCGGCGCCTGAGCCAGTTGGATGACAGTTCGGCAAGGAGACTGCGCAGAGCCTTCACCACGTCCTCCTGAGTGCGGCGAGGCCAAAACCTCTATGCACCCAGTTTGTTCCACACCGAAAACAATCGTTCGCGAAACGGCGCCTGCCGGCGCGATCGGCCTGTTTGCCGGGTTCTGTCGAGGAGTGGATCGGAGGTCGCGGCATGTTCTGCCAAGCAGGCTGGCAGGTGACGTGACGCTGCCCAGGCTCCCAGTGCGCTGAAAGCGGCCGGGCATCACCTGCCGATATAGGCGGCCAGTTCGTCCGGCGTCCCGTTCGGGAAGGCCTGTTTCAGAAAGTCCAGGAAAGCCGACACGCGCGGGCTGAGCAGCCGCCGGGACGGGTAGAGCGTCCACAGAGCGATCTCAGGGCCGTCAATGTCTCCCCAATTCACCAGTGTGCCGTCAGCCAAATCGTGGGCCACCAACGAAATGGGAAGACGTGCTGCCCCGACCCCCGCTCGCACCGCATCGCGCACCATAATGAGCGTTCCCAAAGCGAGGACCGGCTCGATTTTTATCGCCGACCGGCCAGCCTCTGTCTTCACGTGCCATATTTGCCGTTCGCCTGTCCCGCGCGCAACGCCAGGGGCCGGACCACCGGTGCGAGGAAGGTCAGGGCTCGCCACGACGACCAGCCGGTCGCGGAGAAACGCCCGTCCGACCAGGCTTTCGTCGGGATCCGGGTTGACCCGGATTACCAGGTCGTAGCCTTCCTCGATCATGTCCACAGCCCGGTCCTCCGTCGTGACCTCCAGCCTCACCTCCGGAAATTTGAGGGCAAATCCCGCGGCGATCCTCCCCATCGCGGTCTGAGAAAAAAGCAGGGGCGCGCTGATACGCAATCTGCCCTTGGGTCTTTGACCGCCCGAGGCGATCGCCGCGGCCGTCTCGTCCAGTTCGGCAAGCAACGCCCCCGTCCGCTCGAAAAGCGCCCGTCCTTCCTCGGTGAGCTTCAGGTTACGCGCACCCCGTTCAAACAGGCGCAGGTCAAGGCTGCTCTCCAAGTCTCCAACCCGCCGGGACAGCGTTGCCTTGGGCCGGCCGGTGGCCCTTGCCGCTTTGCCGAAACCGCCATGGCGGGCAACGAGGTTGAAATCGGTCAGGGCCAGAAGATCCATGAGTGTTCCACCAGTGAGACGGTACGTCTAAAATTTTCGCCTATTTGAATGTTTGTGAGCCACACATATTGGGCCTGTCAAGCAACCCAACAGGAGAAATTCCATGACCATCCTCGTTACCGGCGCCACAGGCAATGTTGGCCGCCAAGTCGTCGAGCACCTCGTCAAGCGCGGCGCCGACGTCCGTGCTCTCGTCCGCGACCCGTCGAAAGCCAGCTTCCCGGCGGGCGTATCGGTCGCGCAAGGCGACTTCCTCGATGTCGATTCGCTGCGCAAAGCCATGTCCGGTGTTTCCACCCTGTTCCTCTTGAACGCGGTGGTGCCGGACGAATTCACCCAGGCTTTGGTCGCCTTGAACGTCGCCCGATCGGCGGGCATCGAGCGGATTGTCTATCTCTCGGTGATCCATGCCGACGTCTATGTGAACGTGCCGCATTTCGCCGGCAAGTTCGGCGTCGAGCGAATGATCGAGCAGATGGGCTTCAAGGCTACGATCCTGCGTCCGGCCTATTTCATCCAGAACGACCTGATGATCGAAGACGTGATCACCGGCTACGGCACCTACACGATGCCGATCGGCGTCAAGGGTCTCGCCATGATCGATGTGCGTGATATCGCCGAGATCGCCGCTCTCGAGTTGCTGCGTCGCGAACGGTCCGCAGAGCCGCTTGCGCTCGAGCGGATCAATCTCGTCGGTCCGCAGACACTGACGGGAACGGATATCGCGGCCATCTGGTCCGACGTGCTCGCCCGCCCGATCAGCTACGGCGGCGACAACACCGAAGGTTTCGAGCAGAATCTCAAGCAGTTCCTGCCTGCCTGGATGGCGTACGATATGCGCTTGATGGGCGAACGGTTCCTGACCGACGGCATGCTGCCCGAGGCCGGCGACGTCGAGCGCCTGACCGCGCTTCTCGGCCGCCCGTTGCGTCCCTATCGCGACTTCGCCTCACAAATCGCCGGCTCCGCCTGAGGAACTGCTCTGGTCATCACCAAGGTACGGAAACAGCAGGGCGGCCCTTTGAGGAGGCCGCCTTGACTGGCACGGGACAAATGCGCGTTCAGCCGGAATTGCCTTACTGCAGGGTGGCCTCACCAGGTCTGTCGAGTTGGGCGTTGACGCGCTCACCATCGTCGCCACCGAGGCCATCCACGAACAGACCAGCTACGCCGTCGAAATTGGTGAGCCCGTCGAATTCAATTGCCGCGCCAATCAGCTGGGCTGCCTGGAAGACAAGGTATTCGACGTCCTCGAGGGCGACGTTTTCGGCCAGATTCCTGACCCTTACATGCTCCGCCACCGCCGTGATGCTGACGATGCCGGTCTTCCTGAAGGCGACCTGGACTGCTGAACGGACGTCATCGCGTAGTCGCGCCGAGTAATCATACCGCATCGAAACCTCCCAAGGGGACCGGTTTTCGTTGAGGTTGCACAATGCGGCAGAGGCTTCGTCTTGGCAAGTCACGAATTAAAAAATATCTAAACAAATCAGGTAGTTACAATAGTTATGCAAGTGTGCGCCTTACGCCGAATACCCATGAGACTCATCTTGAGCATGAGAAGCAGTTCACCCATCGCGAGGTCTTGACGCGCTAGGAGCGGCTTCCTAATTATGCGGTAAGTGAGTTGAATACTCATTCTACGTATTTGTGGTGCTGAGCGAGGGAAGCGCGATGACTGAACTGGAACGCCCGGAACGGTTGCAGATCATGCTGACGTCAGACGAACTGGCGGCGCTGGAAAACTGGCGCTTCGACAAGCGCATGCCGAGCCGTTCGGCCGCCGTGAGGGAATTGCTGCGGCGCGGTCTTGCCTCGGATGGCTTCCTGACGGCGGAGCAAGGGACGAAGTCGCAAGACTTCGGCATCCTGCCAACCGCCGGCGGCAACGGCATTTCCGACGGCGGCAAGGAGTAGGGCGGTTCACCGTGCCTGAGCCGCCCTGGTCCCGCAGGCCGGTCGGCGGTTGCCGCGACGCGGCGCCGGCTGGCGTACCGGGACGAGACTCTCGGTTCAGAGGATATTGGTCGTCACTTCGACGATTATCGCGGCACCTTCCAGGCTGCCATTGGTGACGTGCACGACGCGCGATACCCGCAGATCCTGCGTGGTTCCGTCGATCGACAGCGCAACACTTTCGCCGATCCGGGGAACCGCCTGGAAAACGGCGTCCGTGGCCTCCGGCCGGTTGTCGATCGATAAGCGGCAGTTGACGGTCATGAGATGTCTCCTGTGTCGGCCCGGTGGTCAACGCAGGGTCCGCGAAATGGTTTCAGGAGCCGGATGCAACTTAACGGCGCCCGGATTCGTAAAGCAGTAATTGCTCCATCGTTCATCGTAACGGAGCAACAGCTCGCTGGGGAGGGCGTTGGGGCTGCCCCGGCGAGCTTGATCCGATTTGCCCAGGGGCGTTGCGTCACCGAGGTATGGAGACGAGTTCCGGAGCCCGCAATTCCCCGGCTATCCTTGCCGCCTGGAAGATTGTCATCAAAACCAGGATGGGCTCACCCTCGGTCGGGTTGATGGTCAGGACGACGCGGCCGAGCTCGTCGCTCATGCCGCAAGACCAGTCCTTCACGGCTATCACCTTTCGGACGGCCATA
>NZ_RZPH01000215.1:0-7057 GCF_004022825.1 Mesorhizobium sp. M7A.F.Ca.CA.004.04.2.1 | reverse complement strand
AGACAGATGCGAAACTGCACGGTGCGGTTGCCATTCCAGTAGTTGCCTGACAGCGAACCGGCGACGTGGATCGTCTTGCCCCGGTTCTTGAACAGGAATTCGCCAAGTGCGGTATCGACAGCGCGAAAGGCGATCGCCTGGATGCGGCCGCCGCTTTCCGATTGCAGTTCGACGCGGATGTGGTTGGTGCCGACCGGCCGCGCATCGGCCAATCGGTGGCGCGGCAACGCGAAAACAGGGGCCACATGCCCGGCACCGAAGGGTCCGGCCTGTTCCAGCGCGTCGAGCAGGCTGAGCGTCGCGCCTTCAGCGGCAAGTGCGCCGTCTATGGCCAGGCTTTCCTCGCCCTGCAGGCGAAACACGTCGGCTGCCGCCCGTTCTTCGAAAAACGCCCTGAGTTCGCCAAGCCTTGCCCGCTCCACGGTGATGCCCGCCGCCATGCCATGGCCGCCGCCCTTGACGATCAGACCGGCAACGGCCGCCTCGCGCACCAGCCGGCCGAGGTCGAAACCCGAGACCGAGCGGCCCGAACCGGTGCCGATGCCCACAGCATTGAACGCGATGGCGAAGGCGGGCCGCCGGGCATGATCCTTCAATCGCGAAGCGAGCAGGCCGACAATACCCGGATGCCAGCTGTTGGAGGCGGTGACGACGATAGCCGGGCCATTGCCGCCGGCGAGCTCTGCATCGGCCTCGACGCGCGCCGCCGCGAGCATCTCCTGCTCCATCAACTGCCGTTCCTGATTGAGCCGGTCGAGCGTCTCGGCAATGGTGCGCGCCTCGACCGGGTCGTCGGTCGCAAGCAGCCGGCTACCAAGTGCGGCATCGCCGATGCGTCCGCCGGCATTGATGCGCGGGCCGATCAGATAGGCCAGATGGAAAGTGCTGATCGGCTCGCCGATACGCGACACGCGTGCCAGTGCCGCCAACCCTTCATTCTTCTGCTGGCGCGCCATCTGCAGCCCCTTGACCACGAAGGCGCGGTTGACGCCGGTCAGCGGCACCACGTCACAGACTGTGGCCAATGCCACGATATCAAGCAGCGAAAGCAGGTCCGGCGGCGTAGCATCGGCCATGCGGCCGCGCAGGATCCTGGCCGTCTGCACAAGGGCGAGGAAGACCACGCCGGCGGCACAGAGATGGCCCTGCCCGGAAAGGTCGTCGTCGCGATTGGGATTGACGACGGCAATTGCCGCCGGCAAGGCACCGCCGACCTGGTGGTGGTCGAGCACCACGACATCGGCCCCAGCCTCGTTGGCGGCATCGATGGAAACGGCGCTGTTGGTGCCGCAATCGACAGTGACGATCAGTGTCGCGCCACGCGAAACAAGTTCGCGCATGGCATCCGGGTTGGGCCCATAGCCCTCGAAAATACGATCCGGAATGTAGATTTCCGACGGCACCGAGAAATGCGTGAGGAACCGCTTCAGCAAGGCCGACGAGGCGGCGCCGTCGACATCATAGTCGCCGAAGATCGCCACCTTTTCCTTGGCCATCACCGCGGCGGCGATGCGGGCCGCCGCCCTGTCCATGTCGGTCAGCGATGCCGGATCCGGCAGAAGATCGCGGATCGTCGGGTCGAGAAACCGCTCGGTCTGTTCGGCGGTAACACCACGGCCGGCAAGCACCCGCGCGACGATGTCGGGCACGCCATGGCCTTGCGCGATGGCGAGCGCAATCATGTCCTGGCGTTCTGTCAGCCGATGTTCCCAGGAAATCCCTGATACTGACTGCCTGACATCGAGGAAGAGGCGTTTTTCGCCGGTCATACGCTTTGCCAACTCATCGTTGGCCGCACGATAATGCATGTCGCCCATAAGTGGGCAGCGGTTTTGGGGCGACGACCTGCATTGGCAACAATTTTAAGCGCGTCGCGTTCACGCGACGCTCTATAGGCCAAAGGCAGGCAAAGCCAAGCGATTCACGGATGTGCGCCGTCCCGGAATAGGTCAAGAAAACTACGCTTTCCGCTTTTCAGCCTGGCGCCGAAGCCATTCGTCGGCCGCATCGCCCATCGTCTTTTCCACACCGTCCTTGAGCCAGGCCATGAAAGGCCGGTCAAACCTGAATGCATCGCCGCATTCCCGGATGAGAAAGCGACGCACATTCTGGGTGTTGCGATAGAACTTTGTGATGGCGGTGGCACGCGAAATCGGATCCGCATGCCAGTCGAACGGTTCCATCGTCAAATCCTTGCAGCCAGCATCGGATGCGCCCGAATGGCTAGCAATTGCAAGGTGGCTTCGCAAGCGAGCGTCAGAACTTATCCAGATCCTGATGGCGGGCCTTGATCTCGCGCACCGTCCGCGACGACGAGCGCAGCACGATCGTGTGGGTGGTGATGTAATTGTGGCCGAATTTGACGCCAGCCAGCATGTTGCCGTCGGTGACACCGGTGGCCGCGAACAGCACATCGCCGCGCGCCATGTCCTCAGTCCGATAGACCCGTTTCGGATTGGAAATACCCATCTTTGCCGCGCGAGCAACCTTTTCCGGCGTGTCGAGGATCAGCCTGCCTTGCATCTGGCCGCCGGTGCAGCGCAGCGCGGCAGCGGCCAGCACGCCCTCTGGTGCGCCGCCAGTGCCGAGATAGATGTCGATGCCGGTTTCTTCCGGATCCGTGGTGTGGATGACGCCGGCGACATCGCCATCGCCGATCAGCCGGATCGCGGCACCCGTGGCGCGCACGGCATCGATCAGCCTGGCATGACGTGGCCGGTCGAGAATGCAGGTGGTGATATCCGATATGGCCACGCCCTTCGCCCTGGCGAGGCTGGCGATGTTCTCAGCCGCCGAGGCGTCGATGTCGATGACGCCGTCCGCATAGCCCGGACCGATGGCGATCTTGTCCATGTAGACGTCGGGCGCAAACAGCAGGCTGCCCTTTTCGGCGATCGCGATGACCGCGAGTGCATTGGGCAGGTTCTTGGCGCAAATCGTCGTGCCTTCGAGCGGATCGAGCGCGATATCGACGGCCGGACCTTTGCCGGAGCCGACTTCCTCGCCGATGTAGAGCATCGGCGCCTCGTCGCGCTCGCCTTCGCCGATCACCACCGTGCCCTTGATGGCAAGCCGGTTGAGTTCCTGGCGCATGGCGTCGACTGCGACCTGGTCGGCCGCCTTTTCGTCGCCGCGCCCGCGCAGCCTGGCGGCCGCGACGGCGGCTCGTTCGGTGACGCGCACCAGTTCCATGGTGAGTATCCGGTCAAGGCCGGCGACGATGTTCTGGGCCACATTCATCTGGTGATTTCCTCGTTGGCAATGCGGCCTCCCGCCGGAGGCGGCCTGTTTTGTCAAACCAGCATGACAACGGCAAGACCTACCGAGGATTTTATCGAATACCCAACAATATCAATCGATTAAACCGCATCCTTAAACAAGACTGGCCCGATCGCCGTGCGCCGGGCCAGTCTCAAAACGGTAAAAATGGCGGCGTTCGCGGCCTAGAAAACCGCGAGGTATTTGAGCAGTGAAATGATGCCGATGATGATGACGATCACCTGAACTATCTGTCTCATCCGGCCATCGAGCGGCAGGCGTTGAACCAGATAGAGAACGAGGATGATGACGAGGAATGTGATCAGGATGCCGATCAATGCTGATGAAGCCATGGTGCCCTCCTTAAAAGTGATGTGCTGAAAACAAGCGAGTGGGCCGGAAGCCCGGCCCTATCGCGCTGCGGTCAATACCAGCGGCGGGAGGTATCGTTCGTCGATTGACCAATGGCGAAGCCGGCCAGAAAGCCGAGCAGGCCGATCACGCCGACCAAAGCTGTCGTCGTACCTGGATTTTCACGCGCGACCTCCGAAACAGCCTGAGCCTGGCTGCGCAGCTGTTGCGCCGTACGCGAAGCGCGGCTCGCGGCCGTGTCGTACAACTCGGACGCCTGTTCGCCGGCGTCGTCGAGCATCTCCGCGCCCCGCGCCGAAATGCTCTTGTTGATCCTGGTGATCTCCTTGCGCAAATCGGCAATCTGCTTTTCCAGCGTCTTCTGGATGTCGTCGATATTAGGGGTGTCGGACTTGTTGGTATCGGCCATGAAGCGGTTCCTCTGGTTGCTGACCAAGAGAACGGCGACGACACCAATTCGTTCCCGCGTGGCGGCTGTCCCCACCAGACCAGACCTCAATGCCTGCGGGATTCCTGTCCCGCAGGGCCTATCGGGCGAAAGCTACCCTGCCCGCTCGATGCGGATGACCTGCGGCTTGTCGGTCAGATGGCCATCCTTGGTGATGCCATCGACGGCCTTGCGCACAGCAGCCTCCGTCGTCTCGTGGGTGACGAGGATCACCGTCTTCTGTGCCGCCGCCTCGCCATTGACCGCGTGCTGGACGATCGATTCCAATGAAATGTCATTATCGGCCATGCGCTTGGCGATTGCCGCGAAGACGCCGATGCGGTCATGCACGGTCAACCGGATGAAATAGCCGCCGGCATGGCTGCGCATCTGCGCCTTCTTGTAGGGTTTCAGCTCCTTCGCCGGCCGTCCAAAGACCGGACCATGCTGGAAGCCTGGCCGGCTCTTGGCGATGTCGGCGATGTCGCCAATGACGGCCGAGGCGGTGGCGTTGCCGCCGGCACCGGGGCCTGACAGCAGCAGTTCGCCCAGAATGTCGGTCTCGATCGCCACCGCATTGGTGACGCCATGCACCTGCGCGATGACCGATGCCGTCGGCACCATCGTCGGATGCACGCGCTGCTCGATGCCGCTCTCGGTGCGCTGGGCGACACCCAGCAGCTTGATCCGGTAGCCAAGATCGGCGGCCGCGCGGATGTCGGCCTGGGTGATGTTGGAGATACCTTCCATATAGATGTCGTTGGCGGCGATCCTGGTGCCAAAGGCAAGGCTGGTCAGGATCGACAGCTTGTGCGCGGTGTCGTGGCCCTCGATGTCGAACGTCGGATCGGCTTCGGCATAGCCCAGCCGCTGCGCGTCCTTCAGGCAAGCATCGAACGAGATGCCCTCGGCCTCCATGCGCGTCAGGATGTAGTTGCAGGTGCCGTTGAGGATGCCGAACACGCGCGTAACCGAATTGCCGGCCATCGCCTCGCGCATGGTCTTGATGACGGGAATGCCGCCCGCCACCGCCGCCTCATAGTTGAGCAGAACACCCTTTTTCTCGGCGATCTCGGCCAGCGCCACGCCATGCTTGGCCAGCAGCGCCTTGTTGGCGGTGACGACGTGACGGCCGGCTTCGAGTGCCGCTTTCACCGACGAGCGCGCCGGGCCCTCGTCGCCGCCGATCAGTTCGACGAACACGTCGATTTCTGCGGTCTGCGCCATCTTGACCGGATCGTCGAACCACTTTGCCGAGCTCAGATCGACGCCGCGATCGCGCTTCTGGTCGCGCGCCGAGACGGCGGTGACGATCACGTCACGGCCGCACTGGCGGGTCAGTTCCACCGCTTTGTCGCGCAGCACGCGCGCCACCGACGCGCCAACGGTGCCGAGGCCGGCAATTCCAACACGCAATGCTTCAGCCATGTCCGGCGACGTCCCTCAAAGTCAGATCGAATTTGCGTGCGGCAAGCTTACCGGTGAGCGGAGAGCGGCACGACGTTGTTGGGCTGCTTGGCGCTGGTCGACAGGAAGCGCTTGATGTTGCGCGCCGCCTGCCGGATCCTGTGCTCGTTCTCGACCAGAGCGACGCGCACGAATTCGTCGCCATGCTCGCCGAAGCCAACACCGGGCGCCACGGCCACGTCGGCATGTTCGATGAGCAGCTTGGAGAATTCGAGCGAGCCGAGATGTCGGAACGGCTCCGGGATTGGCGCCCAGGCGAACATCGATGCCGCCGGTGCCGGAATGGTCCAGCCAGCGCGGCCGAAGGCATCGACCATCACATCGCGGCGCTTGTGGTAGATGTCGCGCACTTCGGCGATGTCGGCGCCGTCGCCATTGAGCGCATGTGCCGCCGCCACCTGGATCGGCGTGAAGGCGCCGTAATCGAGGTAGGATTTCACCCGCGTCAGCGCCGAGATCAGCCGCTCGTTACCGACGGCAAAGCCCATGCGCCAACCGGGCATGGAGAAGGTCTTCGACATGGAGGTGAATTCGACGCAAACGTCGATCGCGCCAGGCACCTGCAGCACCGAAGGCGGCGGATTGCCGTCGAAATAGATCTCCGAATAGGCAAGGTCGGACAGGATGATGATGTCGTTCTTCTTGGCGAAGGCGACCACATCCTTGTAGAAATCGAGCGAGGCGACCAGCGCCGTCGGGTTCGACGGATAGTTGAGGATCAGCGCCAGCGGCTTCGGGATCGAATGTTTGACCCCGCGCTCGAGCGCCGGGATGAAGCCGTCGTCCGGCTCCACCTGCAGCGAGCGGATGACGCCACCCGACATGATGAAGCCGAAGGCATGGATCGGATAGGTCGGGTTCGGGCACAGGATCACGTCGCCGGGCGCCGTGATCGCCTGCGCCATGTTGGCGAAGCCTTCCTTCGAGCCAAGCGTGGCCACCACTTGCGTGTCGGGGTTGAGCTTCACGCCGAAGCGCCTGCCATAGTAGGCGGCTTGGGCGCGACGAAGGCCCGGAATGCCGCGCGACGAGGAATAGCGATGCGTGCGCGGGTCGCGCACGACCTCGCACAATTTGTCGACGATAGCCTTGGGCGTCGGCAGGTCCGGATTGCCCATGCCCAGGTCGATGATGTCGGCGCCACGCGATCGGGCGCTGGCCTTGAGCCGGTTGACCTGCTCGAACACGTAAGGCGGAAGCCGGCGAACCTTGTGAAATTCTTCCATGGCAGTTCCAGACAGCGAAGGGGGTGTTGGGCGCGCGCTATATACTTATTTGCAGGTAGGGTCGAGGGCGGGGTCGCATTTGGCTTCGATCTGCTTCAGCGTTTCGTCGCCATGCTTCTTGGCCAAATCCGTCAGCGCCGCCTGGTTGGCGACCTTCGGGCCGCCGCCCTTTGCCGCCTGCGCATTCTCATCCGCCTTCAATTGCGCGAGCTTGGCGTTCTTCTCGGCTTCGGTGAACTGAGGCGCCGCCACTTGCGGCTTGATGTTCAGGTTCGGAAAGGTGCCGGTATCCTTCGGCCCCGTACCC
>NZ_RZPH01000214.1:2467-7061 GCF_004022825.1 Mesorhizobium sp. M7A.F.Ca.CA.004.04.2.1 | reverse complement strand
GTTCAACTCGCTGTTCTTCGACAGTGAGCGCTACGATCTGTCGGCCGTCGGCCGCGTCAAGATGAACATGCGTCTCGAGCTCAAGGCCGAGGACACCGTGCGCGTGCTGCGCAAGGACGACATCCTGGCCGTGGTCAGGACGCTGGTCGAGCTGCGCGACGGCAAGGGCGAGATCGACGACATCGACAATCTCGGCAACCGCCGCGTGCGTTCGGTCGGCGAGCTGATGGAAAACCAGTACCGCGTCGGCCTGCTGCGCATGGAGCGCGCGATCAAGGAGCGTATGTCCTCGATCGAGATCGACACGGTCATGCCGCAGGACCTGATCAACGCCAAGCCGGCGGCTGCCGCCGTGCGCGAGTTCTTCGGTTCCTCGCAGCTGTCGCAGTTCATGGACCAGACCAACCCGCTGTCGGAGATCACCCACAAGCGCCGCCTCTCGGCGCTTGGACCGGGCGGTCTGACCCGCGAGCGCGCCGGCTTCGAAGTGCGCGACGTGCACCCGACGCATTACGGCCGCATCTGCCCGATTGAGACGCCGGAAGGCCCGAATATCGGTCTGATCAACTCGCTGGCCACCTTCGCACGCGTCAACAAATACGGCTTCATCGAGAGCCCGTACCGCAAGATCGTCGACGGCAAGCTGACCAATGACGTCGTCTATCTCTCCGCGATGGAAGAGGCCAAGCACCATGTCGCGCAGGCCAACGCCGAGCTCGACAAGAACGGTGGTTTCGTCGACGAATTCGTCATTTGCCGCAGCGCCGGCGAAGTGATGATGGCGCCGCGCGAAAACGTCGATCTGATGGACGTGTCGCCCAAGCAGATGGTGTCGGTGGCCGCGGCCCTGATCCCGTTCCTGGAAAACGACGACGCCAACCGCGCTCTGATGGGCTCGAACATGCAGCGTCAGGCCGTGCCGCTGGTGCGCGCCGAGGCGCCGTTCGTCGGCACCGGCATGGAGCCGATCGTCGCCCGTGACTCGGGCGCCGCCATCGGCGCCCGCCGCGGCGGCATCGTCGACCAGGTGGACGCGACGCGTATCGTTATCCGCGCCACCGAAGATCTCGATCCGGGCAAGTCCGGCGTCGATATCTACCGGCTGATGAAGTTCCAGCGTTCGAACCAGAACACCTGCATCAACCAGCGTCCGCTGGTTCGCATGGGTGACCGGGTCAACAAGGGCGACATCATCGCCGACGGTCCGTCGACCGAGCTCGGCGATCTGGCGCTCGGCCGCAACGTGCTGGTCGCGTTCATGCCGTGGAACGGCTACAACTACGAGGACTCGATCCTCCTGTCCGAACGCATCGTCGCCGATGACGTCTTCACCTCGATCCACATCGAGGAGTTCGAGGTCATGGCGCGCGATACCAAGCTCGGACCGGAGGAAATCACGCGCGATATTCCAAACGTCTCGGAAGAAGCGCTGAAGAACCTCGACGAAGCCGGCATCGTCTATATCGGTGCCGAAGTTCAGCCGGGCGACATCCTGGTCGGCAAGATCACGCCGAAGGGCGAAAGCCCGATGACGCCGGAAGAGAAGCTTCTGCGCGCCATCTTCGGCGAAAAGGCATCCGATGTGCGCGACACCTCGATGCGCATGCCTCCGGGCACTTTCGGCACGGTCGTCGAGGTGCGCGTCTTCAATCGCCACGGTGTGGAGAAGGACGAGCGCGCCATGGCGATCGAGCGCGAGGAGATCGAACGCCTCGCCAAGGACCGCGACGACGAACAGGCCATTCTGGACCGTAACGTCTACGCGCGTCTTTCCGACGTGCTCGTCGGCAAGGAAGCGATCGCCGGACCGAAGGGCTTCAAGAAGGGCTCGACGCTGTCCAAGGATACGCTCGACGAGTATCCGCGTTCGCAGTGGTGGCAGTTTGCCGTGGAGAACGAAAAGCTCCAGAGCGAACTCGAGGCGCTCCGTGGCCAGTACGACGATTCCAAGAAGGCGCTCGAACAGCGTTTCATGGACAAGGTCGAGAAGGTCCAGCGCGGCGACGAAATGCCTCCGGGCGTCATGAAGATGGTCAAGGTCTTCGTGGCCGTGAAGCGCAAGATGCAGCCCGGCGACAAGATGGCCGGCCGTCACGGCAACAAGGGTGTCGTGTCGCGGATCGTTCCGGTCGAAGACATGCCTTTCCTCGAGGACGGCACGCATGCCGATATCGTGCTCAACCCGCTGGGTGTGCCGAGCCGCATGAATGTCGGCCAGATCCTGGAAACGCATCTGGGCTGGGCATGCGCGGGCATGGGCAAGAAGATCGGCGAGCTGATCGACACGTACAAGGCAGCCGGCGACATCAAGCCGCTGCGCAAGACGCTCGAGAGCTTCATCCCGGCCAACGACCGCAACGAGCCGGTTCGTGACTATGACGACGAGAGCATTGTTCGCCTCAGCGAGCAGATGCGCCGCGGCGTCTCGATCGCGACCCCGGTGTTCGACGGCGCGCATGAGGCTGACATCAACATCATGCTGGAGCAGGCGGGCCTGCATACCAGCGGTCAGTCGCAGCTCTATGACGGACGCACGGGCGAGCCGTTCGATCGCAAGGTGACGATGGGCTACATCTACATGCTCAAGCTTCACCACCTCGTGGACGACAAGATCCACGCGCGTTCGATCGGTCCGTACTCGCTCGTTACCCAGCAGCCGCTGGGCGGCAAGGCGCAGTTCGGTGGCCAGCGCTTCGGCGAGATGGAGGTCTGGGCGCTCGAAGCATACGGCGCCGCCTACACGCTGCAGGAAATGCTGACGGTGAAGTCCGACGACGTCGCCGGTCGTACCAAGGTCTACGAGGCGATCGTGCGTGGCGACGACACCTTCGAGGCCGGCATCCCCGAGAGCTTCAACGTTCTCGTCAAGGAAATGCGGTCTCTCGGCCTCAATGTCGAGCTGGAGAACACCAAGCTCGACGACAACCCTGTCCGGCTGCCCGATGCTGCCGAATAGGGGCGCGGCCGAGTAAACAAGACGTTCGGTCGCGGAAATCGCGACCGAACGCACCAAATTCTTCGGCCGGTGGCCGACACACGACGGCGGGCGTTTGGCCCGCGCTAGATGCAAGGGGTTTTCGAGGACCCCGAAAAGGAGAACGGCATGAACCAAGAGGTCATGAATCTCTTCAATCCGCAGGCGCCTGCGCAGGTGTTCGATTCCATTCGGATATCGCTTGCCAGCCCTGAGAAGATTCTGTCCTGGTCTTTCGGCGAGATCAAGAAGCCGGAGACCATCAACTACCGCACCTTCAAGCCGGAGCGTGACGGTCTGTTCTGCGCGCGCATTTTTGGCCCGATCAAGGACTACGAGTGCCTGTGCGGCAAGTACAAGCGCATGAAGTACAAGGGCGTCATCTGCGAGAAGTGCGGCGTCGAAGTCACGCTGTCGCGCGTTCGCCGCGAGCGCATGGGCCATATCGAGCTGGCGGCTCCGGTCGCCCATATCTGGTTCCTGAAGTCGCTGCCGTCGCGCATCGGCACGCTGCTCGACATGACCCTGAAGGACATCGAGCGCGTCCTCTACTTCGAGAACTACATCGTCACCGAACCTGGCCTCACCGCGCTGAAGGAGCACCAGCTGCTCAGCGAGGAAGAGTACATGATCGCCGTCGACGAGTATGGCGAGGATAGTTTCACCGCCATGATCGGCGCCGAGGCCATTCATGACCTCCTGGCGGGCATGGACCTGGAGAAGATCGCCGGCGACCTGCGTTCGGAACTGGCTTCGACCACCTCCGAGCTGAAGCAGAAGAAGTATCTGAAGCGGCTCAAGGTCGTCGAGAACTTCATGGAATCCGGCAACCGTCCGGAATGGATGATCATGAAGGTGGTTCCGGTGATCCCGCCGGACCTGCGTCCGCTGGTTCCTCTGGACGGCGGCCGCTTCGCCACGTCGGATCTGAACGATCTCTATCGCCGCGTCATCAACCGCAACAACCGTCTGAAGCGGCTGATCGAGCTGCGCGCTCCCGGCATCATCGTGCGCAATGAAAAGCGCATGCTGCAGGAAGCCGTCGATGCGCTGTTCGACAACGGCCGTCGCGGCCGCGTCATCACCGGCGCCAACAAGCGCCCGCTGAAGTCGCTGTCCGACATGCTCAAGGGCAAGCAGGGCCGGTTCCGTCAGAACCTGCTCGGCAAGCGCGTCGACTATTCCGGCCGCTCGGTCATCGTGACCGGTCCGGAGCTCAAGCTGCACCAGTGCGGCCTGCCCAAGAAGATGGCGCTCGAACTGTTCAAGCCCTTCATCTACGCCCGTCTCGACGCCAAGGGTTACTCCTCGACCGTCAAGCAGGCGAAGAAGCTGGTCGAAAAGGAGCGTCCGGAAGTCTGGGATATCCTCGACGAGGTCATCCGCGAGCATCCGGTGCTGCTGAACCGTGCGCCGACGCTGCACCGTCTCGGCATCCAGGCGTTCGAGCCGATCCTGATCGAAGGCAAGGCGATCCAGCTGCACCCGCTGGTCTGCACGGCCTTCAACGCCGACTTCGACGGCGACCAGATGGCCGTTCACGTGCCGCTGTCGCTGGAAGCGCAGCTTGAAGCCCGCGTGCTGATGATGTCGACCAACAACATCCTGCACCCGGCTTCC
>NZ_RZPH01000214.1:0-2457 GCF_004022825.1 Mesorhizobium sp. M7A.F.Ca.CA.004.04.2.1 | reverse complement strand
CGTGCCGTCGCAGGACATGGTTCTGGGTCTCTATTATCTCTCGATCGTCAACCAGAACGAGCCGGGCGAGGGCATGGTGTTTGCCGACATGGGCGAACTCCAGCACGCGCTCGAGACCAAGGCGGTGACGCTGCACTCCAAGATCAAGGGTCGTTTCCGTACGGTCGACGCCGAAGGCAAGGTCGTGTCGAAGATCCATGACACGACGCCTGGCCGCATGATCATCGGCGAGCTTCTGCCGAAGAACGTCAACGTGCCTTACGAGACCGCCAACCAGGAGATGACCAAGAAGAACATCTCCAAGATGATCGACACCGTCTACCGCCATTGCGGTCAGAAGGAGACGGTCATTTTCTGCGATCGCATCATGGCGCTCGGATTCAGCCATGCCTGCCGTGCCGGCATTTCGTTCGGCAAGGACGACATGCTGATCCCGGATGCCAAGATCAAGCTGGTCTCCGACACCGAGGCTTTGGCCAAGGAATACGAGCAGCAGTACAATGACGGTCTGATCACGCAGGGCGAGAAGTACAACAAGGTCGTCGACGCCTGGGCCAAGTGCTCGGAAAAGGTCGCCGACGAAATGATGGCCCGTATCAAGGCGGTCGAGTTCGAGGACAATGGCCGTCAGAAGCCGATGAACTCGATCTACATGATGTCGCACTCCGGTGCGCGTGGCTCGCCCACCCAGATGCGCCAGCTTGCCGGCATGCGCGGCCTCATGGCCAAGCCGTCGGGTGAAATCATCGAGACGCCGATCATCTCGAACTTCAAGGAAGGCCTGACCGTGCTCGAGTACTTCAACTCGACCCACGGCGCCCGCAAGGGTCTGGCCGACACCGCCTTGAAGACGGCGAACTCGGGTTACCTCACCCGTCGTCTGGTCGACGTGGCGCAGGATTGCATCGTCAACTCCGTCGACTGCGGCACCGACAAGGGCCTCACCATGCAGCCGATCGTCGATGCCGGTCAGGTCGTCGCTTCGGTCGGCCAGCGCGTGCTGGGCCGTACGTCGCTCGACGACATCACCCATCCGGTGTCGGGCGAGATCCTGGTCAAGGCCGGAACGCTGATGGACGAGCGTGACGTGGAACAGATCGAAAAGGCCGGCGTCCAGTCGGTCCGCATCCGCTCGGCACTGACTTGCGAAGTCAGGGTTGGCGTCTGCGCGGTCTGCTACGGTCGCGATCTGGCCCGCGGCACCCCGGTCAATCAGGGCGAAGCCGTCGGCGTCATCGCGGCGCAGTCGATCGGCGAGCCGGGCACCCAGCTCACCATGCGTACCTTCCACATGGGCGGTACCGCGCAGGTCGTGGACAGCTCGTTCCTTGAAGCCTCGTATGAGGGCAAGGTCGAGATCCGCAACCGCAACGTGGTGCGCAACTCCGACGGCCAGCAGATGGTCATGGGCCGCAACATGGCGGTTCTGATCCTCGACGAAGCCGGCAAGGAGCGCGCCTCGCACCGCCTCACCTATGGTTCGCGCATCTTCGTGGACGATGGTGACAAGGTGAAGCGCGGCCAGCGTATCGCCGAGTGGGATCCCTATACCCGTCCGGTCCTCACCGAAATCGAGGGCAGGGTGTCGTACGAGGATCTGGTCGACGGCATTTCCGTTCAGGAAACGGCCGACGAGTCGACCGGCATCACCAAGCGTGAGGTCATCGACTGGCGCTCGACGCCACGCGGCAACGACCTGAAGCCGGCGATTGCGATCCAGGACGCCAAGGGCAAGGTCGGCAAGCTGTCGAAGGGCGGCGACGCCCGCTTCCTGCTCTCGGTCGAGGCCATTCTTTCGGTCGAGCCGGGTTCGCAGGTTCGCCCCGGCGACGTGCTGGCGCGTATTCCGATGGAAAGCGCCAAGACCAAGGACATCACCGGCGGTCTGCCGCGTGTTGCCGAGCTGTTCGAGGCACGTCGTCCGAAGGATCACGCCATCATCGCCGAGATCGACGGCACGATCCGCTTCGGCCGCGACTACAAGAACAAGCGTCGCATCATCATCGAGCCGCATGACTCGACGCTTGAGCCGGTCGAATACCTGATCCCGAAGGGCAAGCCGTTCCATCTCCAGGACGGCGACGTCATCGAGAAGGGCGACTACATCCTCGACGGCAATCCGGCGCCGCACGACATCCTGGCGATCAAGGGCGTGGAGGCACTTGCTTCCTACCTCGTCAACGAGATCCAGGAAGTCTATCGTCTGCAGGGCGTGTCGATCAACGACAAGCACATCGAGGTGATTGTTCGCCAGATGCTGCAGAAGGTCGAGATCACGGTGCAGGGCGATTCGACCTACATCCCGGGCGATCATGTCGACGTGATCGAACTGGAAGAGGTCAACGAGCGTCTGGTCGAGGACGGCAAGAAGCCGGCCGAAGGCCTGCCGGTGCTGCTCGGCATCACCAAGGCATCGCTGCAGACGCCGTCCTTCATCTCGGCCGCCTCCTTCCAGGA
>NZ_RZPH01000213.1:0-7072 GCF_004022825.1 Mesorhizobium sp. M7A.F.Ca.CA.004.04.2.1 | reverse complement strand
GTCGGCGACAACCACCTTGCCGTCGCGCATCACCACGATGCGATCGGCGTTGCGCAGCACCTCACCCAGCACATGCGAGATCAGGATGCAGCTTTTGCCGCCGGCGACGAAGCGGCGCACGAAGGCCAGCAGCTGGCCCGCCGTATGCGCATCGAGCGACGATGTCGGCTCGTCGAGGATGACGAGGTCGAGCCGATCCTGAGTGACGGTGAAGGCGCGCGCCACTTCCACCATCTGGCGCCGGCCGATCGACAGATCGCCGACAATATCGGACGCCGAAATGCTGTGGCCCGGAAAGATCTCGTCGAGCTTGGCGGCGATCAGATCCGCCGCCTTGCGCCGCCAGCCGAAGCCGCGCAGCGACGCGTGGTTGATGCGCGTGTTCTCGGCGACGCTGAGGTTGGGGCACAGCGACAGTTCCTGGAAGACGCAGCGTATGCCGAGCTGCTGCGCCCGCGACACCGAGTAGTTGTCCTCGGTGTCGCCATGCACGCCGATCTTGCCACTGTCGGGCACCAGCGTGCCAGCCACCATGTGCATCAGCGTCGATTTGCCGGCGCCATTGTGGCCGACGAGACCAACGCACTCGCCGGGGCCGACATGGAAATCGACGCCGCCCAGCGCGCGAACGGCGCCGAAATGCTTTTCGGCGCCGTTCAGTCTGATGATGTCAGCGTTCCCTTCAGGCATGCTCAACGATATCCGCTCGATGATCCGGAGGGCAACGCTTGTTCAAGGCTCACTTGATGTTGGCTTTGATGGCCGCGATCGCGTCTTCCTGCGTGTATTCGTGGCTGGCGACGCCGCCCTTGGGGATCTTCGGCAGCTCGGCCTCGAAATCGTCCTGTGTGAAGGCCAGATACGGCACCAGCAGATCGTGCGGAATGTCGGTGCGGCCGTCGAGCACCTGCTGCGCCACCCAGAAGGCGAGCGACGACACGCCGGGCGCGATCGAAGCCGACCAGGTCTGGTAGCCGTCCTTGTCCTTCTGCTCCTTCCACCACTGCAGCTCGTCCTGGCGGTTGCCCATGATGATGGTCGGGCGCGGCTTGCCGGCGGCGGCGAAGGCCTGGGCCGCGCCGTAACCGTCACCGCCCTGGTCGACGACGCCGACGATGTCGGGCAGCGACGGCAGGATGGTTGCCACCGCCTTCTGCGCTGTCGTCTGGTCCCAGTCGCCGGTCACCGAACCGACGATCTTGAACTCGGGATGGGCGGCGACACCTTCGAGGATGCCGGCATGGATGGCATCGTCGATCGAGGTCCCGGCAAGGCCACGGATTTCCAGCAGATTGCCGCCCTTGGGCTGGAACTTGGCCATCTGCTCGATTTCCTGCTTGCCCATGTCCTTGAAGTCTACGACGACACGGTAGGCGCAAGGTTCGGTCACGGTGCCGTCGAAGGAGACGACGACGATGCCGGCATCGCAGGCCTGTTTGATGGCGCCGTTGAGCGCATCCGGCGAGGCCGCGTTGATGACGATCGCGTCATAGCCCTGCAGGATCAGGTTCTGCACCTGCGCCGCCTGTGTCGGCACCTCCTTGTCGGCGGTGGTGAAGATGTCGGCCGCGCCGACGATCTTGTCGGCGACCGCCTTCTTGGTGACAATGCCATAGCTGTCGAGCATCGCCTGCCGCCAGGAATTGCCGGCATAATTGTTGGAAAAAGCGATCTTCTTGCCACTGGTGTCGGCCAGCGCCGTGCCCGAGGCGAGCATTGCCGCCAGAGCGCCCAGAACGAACAGTTTCTTCATGTCGTTATCCTCCCAGATGTGTTGACTGCTGCATTCCCACCGGCTTTGACCCCGGCCTCACTCCCAACTCTGATTTGAGCACGGATTGTCGCGAGCTCAAAACAGTCTCAATCCCGGCACGCGCACCCTGAGCCGGTACAGCGACGTCGACGCGGTGATGTAGAGGCTTTGCAGATCGTCGTCACCGAAGGTGAAATTCGCGCAATCCTCGGGCGTCCGGATGACGCCAAGAATGGCGCCCGAGGCGTCGAAAATGTGGATGCCGCCGGGTCCGGTGCAGTAAAGATTGCCGCGGCTGTCGATCTTCATGCCGTCGGGCGCCCCCGGCCCCTCGCCCTCGGTCACTGCCCACACCGCGCCGCCATCGAGGTCGCCATTGGCTTCGACGCCGAACACCCTGATATGCCCGCGTTCGGTGTCGTTGATGAACAGCCGCGACTCGTCCAGCGAAAAGCACAGCCCGTTCGGCTGCCCGAAATCGTCAGCCAGCAATGTCAGCCGGGCGCCATCGCCATCGATGCGATAGACGCCCTGGAACGGCAGGTCCTGTGGCCGTGGCACGCCATAGAATTCCCTCCGGCCATAGCCCGGATCGGTGAAATAGATCGATCCGCCGGTGGCAACGACGATGTCGTTCGGGCTGTTGAGCTGCTTGCCCTGATGGTGCGTGGCAAGCACCGTCGCGCTGCCGTTGGGTTCGGCGCGGGTCACCCGGCTCGTTGCGTGCTCGCAGGTGACCAGCCGCCCCTGGCGGTCCAGCGTGTTGCCATTGGCCTTGTGGCTCGGCGCGCGGAACAGCTCGATCTCGCCTTCGGCACTGCGGCGATAGATCCGGCTTTCCGGAATGTCGGAGAAGACCAGCCATTTCTCGTAGGGGTGCCAGACCGGCCCTTCGAGGAAGCCGAAGCCGCTCGCCAGGGTCTCAATGGTCGCATCGCCGACGACGTCGTCGAAGCCGGAATGGCGCGCACGCGCCGACACCGACATCATCGGCTCCCGGCGCGAACAGCCGTGCTACTCCGCATGGTGACAAATGGCATGAGCGCTTCCCGATATAGGCTTCTTGTTGGGGCAGAGCGTAGGCGCGGTACCGACGAGCCGATACGGGTCAAAGCGCACGGCCGACTGTGCGTTTGCACAGTCGGCCGTGCCTATCGAGCACGGGATAGCGACGACGTCAGATCAGGGCCGGCGACCACTCCGCAAAAGCGCGGTCAAGGTTGCGCTCGCGCACGCCACAGCCACGAGCACGACCACGCCTGCAGCGTTGGACTCCTGTTGTGTTCGAGCCGAGTCGTGCTGCGCGGGTAAAGGGCTGTGAACCAAGGTTTTCAGATCGGACCGGCTGCCGTGCCGAACGGAATAGGCGCGCGTGAACTCGGCACCGAGGAGGAAAATTTCCGACGAGTAGTAAACCCAGAGCAGTATGACGAGCAGGCCGCCGGCGGCGCCATACGAAGACGCAACCGCGCTGGTGCCGATATACCAGCCGATAAGCGATTTCCCCAGTGTGAACAGGGCCGCGGTCCCGATAGCGCCAATTGCCACATCGCGCCATTCCAGGGTTCGATCGGGTAGAACCTTGTAGATGGCGGCAAACATCACCGAGATAAGTGCAAACGAAACGACGCCATTGATCCCGCTGAGTATGATCGTTCCGAACGGCAGATAGGCGTTGATGAAATCGCCCAGTGCCGAAATCGCAGTGCTTGCGATGAGAGAGACCAGCAACAGGAACCCGAGTGCGGCCACCAACCCCAGACTGGCGGCCCGCGCCCGCACCAGACGCGACAGGGAATTGCCTTGCGGTTCGATCTTCCAGATCGTGTTCAACGATTGCTGCATTTCGCCGAAGACACCAGACGCGGCCACCAGCAAGGTGACCAGCCCTATGATCGCGGCCCAGGTGCCGTACAGACTGTCGGATGCACTTTCCAGCGCAGTCTTCAGGAGATCGGCGCTTTCCGGTCCCATCAGCCCTGATATCTGCGCGGACAAGGCCAATTGTGCGGCATCGTGGCCGAAGACGAGACCAGCAATCGCAACCACGATCAGCAAGATCGGCGCCAGCGAGGTGGTGGCATAGAAAGCCATCGCAGCACCATGGCTAAGCGCATTGTCGTTGATGAAGCCGACTATGCTTTCACGCACCAGATGCCATGAATCTGTGATTGAGGGTCGCACTTCGGGTCCGCAGGCATTGAGTTGGCGTTCACTAGCAATGCGCCTGACCTTCCGAAGTTCCGGGGCGTGGCCGCCGCTGTTCAGTGCTCCGCCAGCCAGGCATCGAGCCGGTCCTGTTCGCGGCGCAGTGCGTCGATGTTGATCAGGCCACGCGCCATGGCGAGATAGATCGCCCGCGTCCGCGAGTTGAACACGGAAGCATCGCCGGCGCCGTCGTCCGCCGGCACGATGCCGAGCTTGTCATAGACATGCTTGATGCGGCTCTGCGCACCACGGATCGACAGGCCGCGCCGCGCCGCGATCGCCCGGTCGGTCAGGCCGAGCGCGATGTCGATCAGGCTCTCATATTCGCCGTCGGTGATGCCCTCGAACTTGTCCTGCACGCGGTGCTGGATGCCGCGGATCTCGCGGTCGATGATGCAGTGGCCTTCGCGGAAAACCCCGCGCAGCGCGGACCGCATGCCCTCCTCCGTCGCCGATTTGAGCACATAGCCGTAGACCGAACCGGGCGGCACGATGCGTGCCACGCCGCGCACATAGGCTTCGTCGGCGAAATTCGACCAGAACAGGATGTGCGTGCCGGCGCGGCGGTTCCAGATCGCCTTGGCAACTTCGATTCCCGTCGCCTTCGGCATCTGCAAATCGAGCACGACATGCAGTGGCTCGCGTTGGGCCGCCAGGTTGATGGCGTCCTCGCCGTCGCTCGCCTCGATCACCTCGACGTCGCCGGGCCACAGCTGCTCCACCGTCCGCCGCGCGAAGCTACGGTGCAGCCCGTCATTCTCGGCGATCATCACAAGCATCACATGGCCTCCGATACGGCGAACTCGCCAGGCACCGCTGCCGCCGCCAATTCTCGCGACGGCTGGCGGTCGATCTCGACGACGACACGGGTGCCGCCGTTCTTGCGGCCGGCCTGGCCGATGCGCAGCCGCGCCCCAATAAGGGCTGCCCGCGTGTGCATATGGCCGATGCCGCCATACGCAGCCGGGTCGACGGTGCCGCAGCCCTGGCCGTCATCCGTCACGATCACCCGCAGCACGCTTGCGGTCGACGCCAGCAGCACGTCGATGCGGTGCGGCGCGGCATGGCGAACGGCATTGTTGATCGCTTCCTGCACGATCCGGTAGAGCGCGGTCCGCACTGGCTCCGGCAAACTGTCGGCGCCGCCGTCGCTGGTGTCGGCGATGCGCACGGCGATCGGCGGCTTGGCCTTGCTGACACTGCGGTTGAGATGCGCTTCGACCGCATCGCGCAGGCCGAACAGTTCGAGCACGCTCGGCCGCATGGCGTCGACGATGTGGCGCAGTTCCGTCAGACAGCCGGCGACCTCCTGCTCGAGGTCGGCAAGCTGCGCGGCCCGCGCCACGCCCTGGCCGCGCAAGGCCGAAAGCTGGCGCGCGATGCGGGCGAGATCGGCAAGCGTCTGGTCGTGCAGGTCCATGGCCATGCGGCGGCGTTCGCGCTCCATGCCCTCGGTCAATTGCGAGGCGCCTACGCGCAGCAGTTCGACGCGGTTGCGCGCCTCGCTCTCGGCCAGCATGGCGCGGCGCGCCTCCTCGGTCTGGATCAGCGCGAAGATATAGGGCGCGATCAGATCGGCGCATTGCTGGGCGACCGCGACATCGGCAAGCGTGTAGCAGCCGATTTCGTGCCGACTGATGTTGAGCGCGCCGATGACGCTACCGCGCGCCCTGAGCGGCACGATGATGCGGCTGCGCAGCTTGGCCGCGAAAATCGGCTCGTCGAAAGCGCCGGCAAAATGAAAACGGTCGTCGACAAGCGCGTTGTCCGACAACAGGTAAGGCGTCTTGCCCCACAACACGAAGCGAATCGGACTGCCTTCCACCGGATGCTGGGCGAGCTCGCTCCAACTGGTGTGGAAACCGGCTTCGTAGCAGGCATGCATGCGCCCATCGTGAGACAGCACAGCCAGATCGATATGGTCGTGCGGGATGAGCGTGCCGATCTCGATGGCGGTCGCGCGGAACGCCGTGCCGGGATCGATATGGCCGGCAAGCGCCCGCGATATCGCCAGCAGCCGGTCGATCAGGACCAGGGACACTTCCGCCATTGCTTTCACGATCCTCCCGTGCCGCGAAATAGTGGACGCATGCCGCCGCCGCTGTCAACGACGGCGCCGTTGACTATAGGAATTTTTTCTTGACTCGGTGACCTCAGCTATGGTACATTTTTGTCCATGGTGCTGATTTGCGCCAGTGACCCGCCGCACAGGCGGGTTGTTCGCTTGATGCTCCGTCAGCCAATGGCGGGCGAAGGCTCCGAAGAAACCCGTCAGCCCGAGTTCGTTGCCCTGCCGTTGGACCGGCCGATCAACTTGCGGTGCAATGATTGTAAAGGGTTCGCGTCCTGGTCTAGGGAGGAGGCCAGGAGAGCGAAACAGAATGCCAGTGACGCAAAACGTTGCTCCGGGCGCCCCGGGGATCCCGGCGCGCTGGACATCAAGCGCCAAGAGTGGCGTCGGAACGTCGCTTTCGCCGGCCGGCCGGATCTGGTTTACGATCAGCCACGGCATCCTCAACGAAGTCTACTATCCGCGCGTCGACAGCGCCTGCACCCGCGACCTCGGCTTGATCGTCACCGGTCCCGGCGGCTATTTTTCGGAAGAGAAACGCGATGCCGGGCATACGATCGAACCGTTCGAGGACGGCGTGCCCGCCTACAGGCTGGTCAATACGGCGAATGACGGCGCTTGGCGGATCGAAAAGCGTATCCTCGCCGACCCGGAGCGCCCGGCGCTGCTGCAGGAAATCACCTTCACGGCGCTGAAAGGGGTGCCCGGTGACTACCGCGTCTACGCGCTTCTGGCGCCGCATCTGGTCAATGCCGGCATGGGCAACACCGCCTGGGTCGGCGAGCACGAGGGAAAGCCCATGCTGTTCGCCTCGGGGCGCGGCTCTTGCCTGGCGCTGGCCTCGTCGCTGCCCTGGCGAACCGGTTCGGCCGGCTATGTCGGCTTTTCCGACGGTTGGCAGCAACTCCACAATACAGGTGAGCTCGACGCTGCATACCAGCGGGCCGAGGACGGCAATGTTGCGCTGACGGGCGAGATCGGCTTTTCCGCGACCAGGACCAAGGCTTTGCTGGCGCTGGGATTTGGCGCGACGCCTGAGG
>NZ_RZPH01000212.1:0-7083 GCF_004022825.1 Mesorhizobium sp. M7A.F.Ca.CA.004.04.2.1 | reverse complement strand
CGCCTAGCCAAGGCCCGATATCTTTTAGAGATGGAGTCGCGCGGCGAACTCGACCTCGCATAGCAGGCAGTCCTTCAATCGACGATTTGGGAGGTATGATGCGACCGGCGCACGCACGGTCGGGTAATGAACTTTTGGGTATGCGCCTCATATTGGACGCAGAAGGTTAGTTTGTGTGCCCGTAACGCGTCTCACAAGAGGCGCATCGGTTTGCTACTGCAGCGTGATGACCGTCGGATTGCGACGACCACGTTCCAGGCCGCTTAGATATTGCTGGCTGAACCTGAGCGCGCTTCCACCTTGCCTTCTCCCGACGCAAGCGACCGAAATTTCGGCCGCGAGTTCGAGCATTTCCATGTGCGTAGACTTGGCAGCTTACACACGTTGAGTTTATCAACTTCTTTATTCGTCAAGCTCCGACTTCGTTCCCTGCAGATCAGCTGAGGGGCGCTTCAGCAATTCCGCGGCGTCCACGCCCAGCACTTCGGCCAGCCTATCAACGACGTCGATGCTGGCGTTATACACGTTGCGTTCCAACGCACTAATGTAGGTGCGATCGATCCCTGCCTGATGCGCAAGCTCCTCCTGTGACAGGCCTTTGGTCTGCCGCAAAGTTCTCAGGTTGCGCGCGAACACCTCTCGGATTTCCATAGATACGAGAGCAGTGCCTTGAAGAGTATTTCACCACGGAGTATTCTCGACAATCGACGTTCGGAGATTCGGGATCCGTGATTGGTTTGGGACGGGAGAGCTTCCGCTCGAGTTCATGCTTCTCTTCGCGGTCGGCGTGCAGCCGCCGCAAGATGGGGTTGGAAAGGCTGGTGAACCGGATCTTCAATGCCGCCCTTAAGGTATTTTTTCTGCGGCTGAGACGAGTATCCCCGGGCCGCAAGACCCTACTGGCGATTGGTGCCGCAAATCCGGCATCAAACTCTCTGACCATTCGCGTAATCCACCAAAGGCCAGAAAGCGGACCAGGAAGGTTTCGCACTCCCTGTTCATTGGAGGTTTGGTGAGTTTGGCCGGAGCATACCGCGACGAACTCTCCAGTCTGGAGTGATATATGCAGCATCAGAAGGCTTTTCCGGAATCGAAGCGCACCAGATTTGAGGTGTTGACAAGGGCTGGAGCGGAGACCGCGCCTCATCCCACCGATCAGCATGTTGGCAGGCAGATCGCGATCATTCGCGTCCAGTCAGACGTCTCGCAGGCACAGCTTGCCCGATCCATAGGTGTCAGCTTCCAGCAGCTTCAGAAATATGAGAACGCGAGGAATCGCGTGAGTGCTTCCATGCTCTACGAGATCGGCAGGTCCCTGGACGTCCCCGTCCGTCGCTTCTTCGAAGGCCTGCCTGGGAATGAGACCAGCCGTGAAGCTTCGCCCCTGCCTGTCGACGAGCGCATCGACTTCATTGCAAGCGCGGAAGGCCGGCGCCTGATCGAGGGGCTGATGCATCTTCCTTCACGAGTGCGTGGTCGCATGGCAGCTGTAATCGCCGCATTGGGCGAGGAATTAGCGGAACCCGATTCCTATAGGGACACCAAGGCGACCGA
The DNA here is from genome assembly GCF_004022825.1 of Mesorhizobium sp. M7A.F.Ca.CA.004.04.2.1. Taxonomy (NCBI): domain Bacteria; kingdom Pseudomonadati; phylum Pseudomonadota; class Alphaproteobacteria; order Hyphomicrobiales; family Phyllobacteriaceae; genus Mesorhizobium; species Mesorhizobium sp. M7A.F.Ca.CA.004.04.2.1. Next base: position 5,529 of record NZ_RZPH01000212.1, on the reverse strand, counting down.
ACCCATGCCTGCCAACCGCAAGTCCATTTGAAAGGTGGTTGCGGCGGTTTCGTAGCAACCTGGGAGTATCGCCAGCAGGTAAATCAAAGCCGGGCGGTTCCCATGCCGCAGCTTCGCACCGGCCATCTGCCGTGTGCCTCCTTTTCCTCTACCTCGAAGTGAAAATCCCTGAATCGTTTCGCCTCGAAGCGAGGCAGCATGTCGGAAAGTTGGGCCCTGGTGACGTCAAGGGAGCGGCTCAGAGACTTCTTCTCCTGAAAGACTGCACAGCATGGCACCGCATCAACAAGCTACGGTCCCTGAAAGTGGAGGGTCGTTTACAGGCCTTCGACGCGTAAGGATCGCCCCCTGTGCGTGCGTCAGGAAAAGCGCCGCGGCGGGCTCTGCCCACAAGAAACTCAGTCGATAAGGCCTAGGACGTCATCACTCTGGCCTGGCTGTGCAACGAAGACTTGTCCAATCGCCAAATAGACTAAGGTCCGTCCTGGCAAAATCCGAAGTCAGCAGCCCGATCGGAGCATGGCATCTCGGCGGCGATCGCCAGCTCTTCCGCAGAGATGGCGCCGCCTGAATCAAGCCCAAGTTCAAAAAGTGGGGGCGACTGGATCATTATCGTTGCCCTTATGGAAGCCACCAAGTAGTTGTTGCGTAGTGGAGGACTGAATACATCATGCAAATAGAATCACCGGTCGGATCACGGCTCGCTACGTGATCGTGCTTCGTCAACGAAAGCTATCATTGGACCGCGGCTTCCGGCTGGGGAGATTATTATCCGTGCTCGAAGCGTCTTCGCTGGTCTATACAGTTGGACAAATTGGCTCAAATTGGACCCGATCCTTGACCGAGCTTCGAGGAGACAGCTTGACTTGGGGTTGAGACATCCGTGAACCGCCTGATCAACGTGACCATCCGTGTTGAACGAAAGCCTTAAGCAGGTGCCGGAAGCCAGATGCGGCCTTCCAGGCAGCTCTGATGTCAGGATAAAGTTTAGAAGGGGTCTAACTATCCCTAGGCCAATTACGCTGCGAGGAATGGCCCTAGCGCACGATGGCATAATGGGTGCTGTCGCGATGCTACTAGCATTTGTGTTGCGACTGGATTTTGATGGCTTCCTGCTAAATTGGCCGGTATTGCTTGGAGCAGCTACCCTCTTCGGGGTCATGGTCAGTACGGCAGGTTTCTTGCTGGGACTAAACCGCGGAATATGGCGCTATGCGTCGCTTCCTGATTTGGTAGCAATCGCTGGCGCGACTAGCGTGGCCATCGCGCTCTTTATTGTCGCTGAGTTCCTTCTGATTCGGCTGAATGCGATCCCACGCTCTTCTGTTGTCATAGCCTGGGCGTTCACCGTCGTGCTGTTGGCCGGACCTCGCGCTGCGTATCGAGTTTACCGCAATCACCATGACAGCAAACGAAGAAGAAAGGCCGAACCCGCCGGGGGAAGAAACGTGCTCTTGATCGGAGCTACCGACAATGCGGAAGCTTTCCTGAGGGCTATAAAGGAAAGGGATCGTGCCTCATTTGAGGTGCTGGCAATCATTGACGAGAGAGGACGAAGAACAGGCCGATCTATCCGCGGAGTTCCAGTTATGGGGCCTTTGGAACGGCTACCCCAGATTCTCTCCCGATTTGAGGCTCGGGGGCGCCGCCCAGAGGCGATAATCCTCACGCGATCACGTGATGATTATGAACGTCATGCCAGCATTGAAGCGCTGGTCGAAATTGCCGCAACTCAGAAGCTAGAAATCCTTCGGCTGCCAAATTTGCTCGATATGCAAAGCATCGATGCGGAGATCGAACTGCGGCCAATCAAGCTGGAGGACCTTCTGCAACGAGACCCCGTTCGACTGGACGTGCCCAAGATCCAGTCGATGATTCAGGGTAAGACCATCATGATTACAGGGGCCGGTGGCTCCATTGGATCTGAGTTGGCACGACAGATTGCTGACCTGAAGCCCGGAAGCCTAATTCTTCTCGATGCCAGCGAATTCGCGCTCTACACAATCAAGTCCGAGCTGTCTCAGAGATGGCAAAATATCGATATCCAAGCCGCTCTTTGCAACGTGCGGGAAAAAGAGGCGGTGCGCACGATCGTTGAACGCTTCAAACCTGATGTGCTGTTCCATGCTGCGGCACTGAAGCATGTGCCGATGGTTGAGGCTCAGCCGCTCGAAGGCATTTTCACCAATGCAATCGGAACACGAAATGTCGCCGATGCGGCGCTCAGTGCAAATGTATCCAGGATGATCATGGTGTCGACCGACAAGGCGGTAAATCCCGCCAATGTTATGGGGGCAACCAAGCGAATGGCGGAGATGTATTGCCAGGCGTTGGACCTCGACCCGGAGGTCATCGGCACGCGGTTCATCACAGTTCGGTTCGGCAATGTCTTGGGGTCGGCTGGCTCGGTCGTCCCTCTTTTCGAACAGCAGATCAAGGCGGGTGGTCCTGTGACCGTCACTCATGCCGATATGGAACGCTTTTTCATGACGATCCCTGAGGCCTGTCTCCTCGTTCTACAGGCGGCGGCATACACCCCCGCGCCACAGCATGAGCGAGGCCGGATTTTCGTGCTCGATATGGGGTCTCCGGTGAAAATCGTCGATTTGGCACGAAATCTTATTCGGCTCTCGGGACGGCGACCGGGCAAGGATATTCAGATTATCTACACGGGGCTGCGGCCAGGAGAGAAGCTCTACGAGGAGCTGTTCGACAGCAAAGAGACCTTGAGTGAGACAGGAGCCCCAGGCATCTTGGCCGCATCGTCGCGGTCGATCAAACGTGCTGTCATTGTGCGCATTTTTGATGAAATGCAATGCGTGGTCAGCGCCCGGGATCTGCAAGGCGCCGTGAAGCTCCTCAAATCGACTGTGCCGGAGTTCACTCCCGGCATCGAAGATCACCTGCTGATGAGCATCAAGCGTTCGGCTGAGTCATGAACCTCGCGACCGCGGCTTTGTGCGGCAGCCCGTCACCAGACCGAATTAACGAGAAGTTGCGGGTGCTGGTCGTCAGTCAGCATTTTTGGCCCGAAACGTTCAGAATCAACGAGGTTGTCGAGTCGCTTCGCTCGTGTGGGTGCGACGTTGAGGTTTTGTCCGGTCAGCCGAACTATCCGCATGGCCAAATATTTGAAGGCTACCGAGCGCTTAGCTCAGGGACTCAAATTCATCCGTCCGGGTACCTGATACACCGGGTGCCTGTTGTACCGCGAGGCAAAGGCGGGGGGCTACGGAGAGTGTGGAATTACCTCTCATTCGTCGTGTCGGGGAGCATCATCGGGCTATTTTTAACGCGATCCAAGCGATACGATATTGTCTTCGTGTATGCGAACTCCCCGATTCTGCAAGGATTGGTAGGGGCCGTTTTCAGACAGTTCAAATCTGCCGCTCATGTGATTTGGGTCCAGGATCTGTGGCCGGACAATTTGGAAGAAACAGGGTTTGTTCGCAACCAGCGAGTGCTGAGCGCTGTGGAGGCCCTCACTCGTTTCATTTACCAACGTTCCGACCTTCTTCTAGCCCAGTCACGCGGTTTCATCGCAAAGATACGCGCCGTTGCCGGCGATGCGGTGCCAATCGCATACCACCCCAATCCTGGCGATTTGAATCTGGCGGTGGATAGCAAATTCACGGGTTCGCCTCTGGATCTTACGCGCGGGTTCAATGTCGTGTTTGCGGGTAATCTCGGGTCAGCTCAGGCGCTGGAGACAGTTTTAGACGCGGCAGGCCGAATATCAGATCCCGAGATCAACATCGTGCTTGTTGGAAGTGGAAGCCGGTCTGAGTGGCTCAGGACCGAAATTGAGCGACTTCATCTCACCAATGTCATGCTAGTAGGACGATTTCCGCCAGAGGCAATGCCGGCGGTATTTGCACAGGCCTCTGCTCTCCTAGTCACACTTAACCGGGCAAAGGGTTTAGGTTTGACGGTGCCGAGCAAAATCCCGACATACTTAGCAGCTGGGCGCCCCATCTTGGCGTGCCTTGATGGCGAGGCGGCCGATATCGTAAGCGAGGCCAAGGCGGGCCTAGTTGTGCCAGCCGAAGACAGCATAGCCCTGGCAGAGACAATCATACGATTGAAGGGCCTCCCAAGAGAAACGCGGGAGGCGATGGGTACTGCGGGGCGTGAATATTTCAATCAGCATTTCGCACCTGGTCCACTCGCTCTTGATTTAGTCGAACATTTCCGTCGGGCTTTAAGGGAGCGACGAGCATCACGGAGATAGCGAGAGATACCATGGCTCAATCGACGCACCCCAGAATCCTTGTCCTCGGTGCCTCGGGCATGCTGGGCAATGCAGTTTTCAGATTCTTTGCGAACAGCGAAGGCTACGTAGTTTTTGGCTCCACCCGTTCAAATAATCTGCATCCTGTTTTTCCAGAAAGTCGGGCGACGCTGATCGACGCAGGCGACGTCGAGAATTTTGATGGACTAAGCAAGATTTTCGCGGTGGCAAACCCGGATGTGGTCATAAATTGCATTGGGCTTGTCAAGCAGATGTCATCTGTGAATGACCCTCTCGCCGCAATTCCGATTAATGCAGTTTTGCCGCATCGGCTGGCACGCCTCTGCGCAGTCGCGAGGGCTCGTCTCGTTCATATCAGTACCGATTGTGTCTTTGACGGTGCGGCCGGGAACTACAGCGAAAGTGCCCGGCCCAATGCTGATGATTTATACGGGCGGAGCAAGCTGCTGGGCGAAGTAGTTTGTGAGAACTCGATAACCCTTCGGACTTCGATAATCGGCCGCGAGTTGAACACTTCACACGGCTTGGTCGACTGGTTTTTGAGCCAACAGGCTGACGTGAAAGGGTTCACCCGAGCCGTATTTTCCGGACTGCCTACCGTGGAACTCGCCAGGATCATTCGCGATTTCGTCCTGCCAAATATCAAACTCACCGGCGTGTACCATGTGTCGTCAGATCCAATCAGCAAGTATGATCTCCTCAGAATCATTGCCGAGGTTTACGGCAAAAAGACCCAAATCGTTCCGGACGACCAGTTGGTGATTGACCGCTCATTAAATTCATCTCGTTTCCAGAACGCTACCGGCTACCGCCCTCCCGACTGGCCGGTTCTAATCCGATCCATGTATGACTTTGGCTAAAACATCCTCGAGCGAGACGTTAATGTTTTCCAACAAGACCCTTTTGATTACTGGGGGCACCGGCTCTTTTGGCAACGCTGTGCTGGCTCGATTCCTCAAAACGGACTTCGCAGAGATCCGTATCTTTAGCCGGGACGAAAAAAAGCAGGAGGATATGCGCCTGTCGTTGCCGGACGATCGCTTAAAATTTTATATTGGTGATGTCCGCGATTATCACGCTGTCGATGATGCAGTTCGCGGAGCCGACTACATCTTCCACGCTGCGGCGCTCAAGCAAGTGCCGTCTTGCGAATTTTACCCAATGGAGGCGATCAAAACGAATGTTCTCGGCGCTGAAAACGTGCTTCGCGCTGCGATCAGCCATCGCGTCCAGCGTTGCGTGGTGCTTAGCACTGACAAGGCTGTATACCCTGTAAA
>NZ_RZPH01000211.1:0-7091 GCF_004022825.1 Mesorhizobium sp. M7A.F.Ca.CA.004.04.2.1 | reverse complement strand
GCCCGGTGACCTGCAGGCTCAGCCATTCGGCGGCACCGGGACCGTCGAGGTTGAAGCGCGAGAAGCCCGGCAGGTCCAAAATGCCGGCGGCATCGCGCACGGCCAGGCACTCCTCGCGCACGCGATGATGCCACGGTCCGTCGCGGCGGAAGGTCAGCGTGGCTTCCTCGGAAATGTCATCGCCGTCTTGTGCGTACCAGGTGGCACGCTCCCAGCCATTATAGGCGTCGAAGCGGCCGCCGAGCGCCTTGATGCGATCATGGATCGGCGACAGCTTGCGGTCGCGGCCTTCCGGCCAGGCATGGCGCGGGAACTGGATGGCATATTCGTTGCCGTAGATCTCCATGCCCTTGGCGACGCAGTAGTCCGGCGCCGAGGCAAAGGAAGTGAAGCGGCGCGGGTCGCACGACCACATGTCCCATTCGGTCCGGCCCTCTGTCACCCATTCGGCCAGCACCTTGCCGGCGCCGCCACCCTGGGCAATGCCGAAGGTGAAGACGCAGGCCTCGAAGGCATTGGGAACCCCGGGCATCGGGCCGATCAGCGGGTTGCCGTCCGGCGTGTAGGGGATCGGCCCGTTGATCACCTTGGACAGGCCGGCGGTGCCAAGGATCGGCACGCGGGCGACGGCATCGGCCAGATAATGTTCCAGCCGGTCGAGGTCGTCGGGGAACAATTGAAAGGAAAAATCCTCCGGCATCGGGTCGTTGTGGCTGGCCCAATGCGCGCGGCAATTGCGCTCATAGGGGCCGAGATTCATCCCGTTCTTCTCCTGGCGCAGATAGTAGGAGGTGTCGACGTCGCGCAGCAGCGGCAGTTTCTTGCCCTGTTCCTTCGACCATGCCGCCAGTTCGGGAATCTCCTCGAACAATATGTACTGATGGCTCATCACCATCATCGGCACGTCGCGGCCGAACATCCGGCCGACTTCGGCGGCGCGGTAGCCGGCGGCATTGACGACGATCTCGCAGCGGATCTCACCTTGCGCCGTCTCGACCACCCACTCGTCGTTCTCGCGGCGCACGCCTGTGACCGGGCAGAAGCGGATGATCTTCGCGCCCATGTCGCGCGCGCCCTTGGCCAGCGCCTGGGTGAGCTGCGCCGGATCGATGTCGCCGTCGCTCGGGTCGTAGAGCGCGCCTTTCAAATCATGCGTCTCGATGAAGGGATAGCGGCGCTGGATCTCGTCGACGCCGACGATGTCGATGTCCATACCCTGGTAGCGGCCCATGCCCTTGGCGCGCTGAAATTCCTGCATGCGCTCTTTCGTGTGGGCAAGGCGCAGCGAGCCGGTGACGTGATAGTTCATGGGATAGTCGACCGCGTCGGCCAGCCCGCGATAAAGCTCGGTCGAATAGCGCTGCATGTTCATCAGCGACCAGGACGAGGAGAAAGTCGGCACGTTGCCGGCGGCATGCCAGGTCGAGCCCGAAGTCAGCTCGTTCTTTTCCAAGAGCACGCAGTCGGTCCAGCCCGCCTTGGCGAGATGGTAGAGCGCGGAAGTGCCGACGGCACCGCCTCCGATGATCACCACGCGCGCCGTGCTCGGCAAACCCGCCATGTTCTTCTCCAAACTTGAACTCAATAGACGGGTGGTGAAACCACCCAGATGACAATTGCAGGCTCCGCGCCCGGATTGCGCCAGCGGTAAGGCTTGCCTTCAAAGCGAAAGGAGTCGCCTTCGCCAAGCCGATGCCAGACACCTCCGATCTCGATGTCGAACAGCCCGGAGGCGACGTATCCAGCTTCTTCGGTCGGCCGCTGCGCCTCGGCCTTCAGTTCCGCGCCCGGCGCGAAGACCGAACGCACCATCTCGAAGCTACCGCCGAGATCGGGCGACAGAAGCTCCTCCACCAGGCCGGATTCGCTTGTGCCAAGCGTGCGGCGCCTGCCAGCGCGCACGACCACGCCGCGCTCGCTTTCGACAGGTACGTCATGGCTGAAGAACAGGCTGATCGGCACGCCGAACAGTTCGGCGAAGGCTCGGAGGTCACCGAGCGACGGCGTCGACAGACCGCGCTCGACCTGGCTGACCCAGCCGACCGAACGGCCAAGCTTCGAGCCGATCTCGGCGAGTGTCAGCCCGCGCGCCTTGCGCAGGGCCCTGATATCGCCGGCCAGCACGCGTTCGTCAGGTACCTGCAATGTTCTAGCGGTAGTCGAAGGCAAAGCGCTCACTTTATGAAAAAATCTGGCCAAATTTCATGAGAAGTCAAGCTCATGAAAAAATCAAGTAGATTTTCACGGATGCACAAGATTTGCTTGCGCGATTTTGACGGTTCATGCAAAGGCTCCGCCGAGAGCGGCGAGTGGGGACGTCCGATCGAGACAAAGGGTAAGGGACGGCCCATGCTGGAAAATAACCCCCGAATTGCGGGCGATGCCGAGATTGTCGACGAGGCGATCCTGTCGCGCCGTTCGGTGCGCGCATTCCTGCCCGACATGGTCGACGACGAAACCATCCGCGCCATTCTGGCGGTTGCGGCGCGTGCCCCATCCGGCACCAACATGCAGCCATGGAAGGTCTATGTCACCAAGGGCGAGAGCAAGCAGCGGATATCAGACGCCATTCTCAATTCCGGCATTCGCGCCGAAAAAGCTGATTGGGACGAGTACCGGTATTATCCCACACAGTTCTTCGAGCCGTATCTGACCCGCCGCCGCGCCAACGGTTTCGGCCTCTATGGCGCGCTCGGGATCGGTCGTCGCGAGGTCGACAAGATGCGCGCCCAGCACGACCGCAACTTCGTCTTCTTCGACGCCCCGGTCGGCATGATCTTCACCATCGACCGCCGCCTCAACCAGGGCTCATGGATCGACTACGGCATGTTCCTGCAGAACATTATGGTCGCAGCAAGAGGCAGGGGTCTGCACACCTGTCCGCAGGCGGCCTTCGCGCCCTATCACCGGCAGATCAGGCCGGTGCTCGACATTCCGGACGAAGAGATCGTCGTCTGCGGCATGGCGCTTGGTTATGAAGATACGTCAAAACCTGAAAACGCCTTCCGCACCGACCGCGTGCCGCTGGAAGAGTGGGTGACGTTCAGCGAATAAGCCAGCCAGCCTCATTCGGTATTCATCTGTGCGCCGTGGCCGCTGACATGGGCACCGTCCTGTGGCGTCAGCTTGAGGTAGGCAAGCAGCGCGCAGAGCGTGATGATGCCCTCGATGACGAACAGGATGCGGAAATCGTCGGCGACGGCTGGACCGCCGCCGGCCAGAAATGACAATACCGCCGCAGCCAGGCCGACGCTGATCGCCACCGCCAGCTGCCATAATATGTAATAGAGCGCGCTGAAGCGGGCGAGCTGCTCGGGCGCGATGTCGGAATAGGCGAGATTGCCGGTCGAGGCCCATTGCGCGGAGCGGAAGACGCCGAAGACGAAGATGTAGGTCAGCACGATCCACACCGGCGTCGTCGCCTGCATCAAGGCGAAGCCGGCGACCATCACGGCGACGATCGGGGTGTTGTAGACCAGCACGCGGCGAAAGCCGAAACGGTTGAGGACACGCGGCATGAAGAAGCGCATGGCCACGGAGCCGACCGCGGCGACGAAGGTCAGCGATCCCGCCTGCACCGCGCTCATGCCGAAGCCGAGCTGGAACATCAAGGGCAGCAGGAACACCACCGAGCTGAGGCCGATCGTGTCCAGCCCGCCGCCGGTGAGGAACGAAATGCGGAAGGTACGGATGCGCAACAGCTCGAGATCGAGCAGCGGATTGCGCACGCGCAGGCAGTAGAACGAGGCGATGGTCAGGATGACCAGCGCCAGCGCCAGTTCTGCGGCGATGATGCCGCCCGCGGCATCCTTGGCAGCAAGCGAATCCATGCCGAAGACCAGCAGGACCATGCCGCTGCCGACCAGCAGGAAGCCCGGAAAATCGAACGGCGTGCGCACGGGCTTGGTCATCGTCGGAAACAGCGAGGCGGCAAGAATTGCCGCCGCCAGCGCGAACGGCACGTTGATGAAGAAGATCCAGCGCCAGGAAATGTAGGTGGTCAGCGCGCCCCCGACGAGCGGACCGACCAACGGTCCGGACTGGCCGGCCAGCGAGATGTACATGTTGATCTTCAGCGTTCGGCTGCGCGGAAAGGTCGACAGGATGACGACCTGGCCGAGCGTGCCCATCAAGGCACCGCCAAAGCCTTGCAGCGCGCGGGCGCCGACCAGCATCCAGATGTTGTCGGACAGCCCGCAGAGCGCCGACGAGGCGGCGAACACCAGCAAGGCAAAGCAGTAGACGTTGCGCAGGCCGAAGCGATCGGCGGCCCAGCCGCCAAGCGGCATCGAGATGATCAGGCTGGCGACATAGACGGTAATCAAGAGGCCGAGCTGGCTGGGCGGACGGCCGAGGCTTTCGCTGATGCCCGGCAGCGCGGTCACCACGACATTCTGGTCGAGGCTGGTCATGAACACGCCGCAGGCGACCGTCAGCGGCAGCAGGAGCAAGGCTCTGGCCGGCACATCGGCGCGATCCGTGGCGCCGGCGGATAGTTCTGCGGTCATGGAGATGTTCGAACCAAACGAATGTGCCGACTCTTGAAGAAGGGATTTCATATCCCTCGGGCCGGTTGGGCGGCCACGTTTTCGCACCATGGGCGCCGGCGGCCAGATTCTCTAGCGGCAGAAGCGGCTGGCGTTGATGCCAGATGTGGGCAACGCGGCCATCCGGCCGCGCCGCCTACTGCACCTCGTAGCCGACTTCCTCGCTGGCATGGCAGAGCGCCTTCCAGAACGAGCGTGCAAACGAGCGGAAGACATAGATGTCGAACTGGTCGGCGCTGGTGCGCTGGATCTGGGCGAAGATGTCGTGATGGGTGGTCGAGCGGCCGGCTCCAACAGGAAAGGCCGGCAGCGCGAAATCGATGGCGAAGAATTTCGCCAGCACCCATTCGGCCTTCGGCCCGGCAATGCGGATGGCGGTGCGGCCGTGCGAGAGGTCGGTCACAGTGCCAATGGCGGGGGTCACCACCTTGGCAAAGGCCGCAGCCAGGCCTTCGGCTTCATCGGCAACGGTGAACTTTCCCGGCGCGAAGCCGAACACCGATTTCACGCCATCGCTCAAGCCGCCGCCGGCGCCATCGGGCAGGGCAAGCCCGGTGACGGTGCGGACGGCTGCTATCAGCTTCTTCTCCTCGCCGGGCCACGCGGCGAGCTGCACGATCGAGCCCGGCCTTGTCTCGGTCAGGATGATCTCGACGCCGTGCTCGAAATTGCCGTGCGAGCCGACATGGAATTCAGGCTCAAGCGGCGACAAGGGTTCGGGTGATTGGCGCTCAACCATGCATGCGGCTCCCGTCCGGATCGAAGAAGTGGTTGGAGACGATCTCGACCGGTCCAAACCGGTTGCGCAAGGGATCGGAGACATGAGCGCGCGTGCCCTGCAGTGCCTTGCCGCCCTTGACCAGCGCCAGCGCGATATGCCTGCCGAGCGCCGGTGAATAGCAGCAGGCGGTGATGTGACCGATCGAGCCGTGCGGATTGGCCTCGTCAACCTCCTCGACGATGTGCGCGCCGCCATTGAACGGTAGGTTGTCGAGGGCGATCAGGCCGACCAGTTCCAGGCGGTCCGACGCGATCAGGCCTTCGCGGTCCATCATCGCCGAGCCGATGAACGGCTTCTTCTTCGACAGCATCCAGTCGAGATGCAGGTCGCGCGCCGTGGTGCGGCCGTCGATCTCGGCGCCGGTGACATGGCCTTTTTCGATGCGCATGGTGCCCAGCGCCTCGAGCCCGTAGGTGACCAGCCCGAACGGTTTGCCGGCCTCGACAAGCGCTTCCCAGACATGGGTGCCGTGGCCGGCGCCGGAATAGACTTCGAACGCCATTTCGCCGGAGAAGGACAGCCGGCAGATCATCACCGGCACGCCTGCTATCTCGCCGCGCACGAGGCCCATGAAGGGCAAGGTGGCATTGTCGACTGCGGTGCCGGTGACACAAGAGGCGAGGATCTGCCTGGCCTTCGGCCCGCCGATCGCGGCCCCCGCCCATTCGTCGGTCACCGAGGTGACGTGGACTTTCAGCTCCGGCCAGATCACGTCGAGGAAATATTCCAGATGCTGCATCACCTTGCCGGCATTGGCGGTGGTGGTGGTCATCAGGAAGTCCTGCTCGCCGAGCCGCCAGGTGGTGCCGTCGTCGAAGGCTAGGCCGTCCTCGCGCAGCATCAGACCGTAGCGGGCCTTGCCGACGGCCAGCGTCGAAAACATGTTGGTGTAGACGCGGTCGAGGAATGCGGCGGCGTCGGGGCCTTGCACGGCAATCTTGCCCAATGTCGAGACATCGACGATCCCGGCGCTTTCGCGTGTCGCCTTGGCTTCGCGCACATAGGCCTGCTCGACCGTTTCGCCTGCATGGCCGTAGATCATCGGGCGATACCAGAGGCCCGCTGAATACATGGTCGCGCCGTTGGCCAGATGCCAATCATGCATCGGGGTCAATCGTTCGGGCTTGAGATCGCCAAAACGTTCCGCCGCCAGCGAGCCGATCGACACCGGCGCAAAGGGCGGCCGGAAGCGCGTCGTGCCGACTTCGGGGATGGGCTTGCCCAGGGCTTCGGCCATGATGGCAAGGCCGGGCACGTTGGAGCTCTTGCCCTGGTCGGTCGCCATGCCGAGCGTGGTGTAGCGTTTCAGATGCTCGACCGAGACAAAGCCTTCCCGGTGCGCCAGCCGCACGTCCTCTGCCGTCACGTCGTGCTGGAAGTCGACAAAGCTCTTGCCCTTGGCCCTGATCTCGAACACCGGTGCCGGATCAGGATCGCCGGGCACGGCTTCCACCGCCGGCAATACAGAAGGCGCGCTGGGGCCACCGGCTGCGGCAAGGCCCGCGGCGCGGCCTTCGGCGATGGCTTCGGCGGTGGAGAAACTGCCGGTGAAGGCGCCGGCGCCGATCCAGCTCTGTGTTGGCTTCGGCGGCAGGAAGGCCTGCCGCGCGGCATTCCATTCCGCCTTGGCGCCGGCCTGGCTGGCCAGATGGATGGTCGGCGACCAGCCGCCGGACATCAGCAGGCAATCGGCGTGGATACTGCGGGCATCGCCGATGAGCGTGCCGTTGGCCATATCGAAGCGTTGCAGTTTGAGGCCGGAC
>NZ_RZPH01000210.1:0-7100 GCF_004022825.1 Mesorhizobium sp. M7A.F.Ca.CA.004.04.2.1 | reverse complement strand
GCTCACTCGGACGGTAAATGTCAGTTCGAGCGACGCGACGTCCATATGCGTGATCTGCGGCCGGAGCACTGCTTGCACGTCCCGCGCAAGCTCATGGACGCGCTCGCGCAGTTCGGCAGCGCGCGGTGTCGGCACCAGGCCTCGCCCGGCGCGAACGAGCAGCGGGTCGCCTGTTGCTGCCCGAAGTCGCGTGAGCGTCCGGCTCATGGCCGATGCGCTCAAGCCGAGGCGACGGGCTGCCCCTGTCACGCTGCCCTCGGCGAGCAGCACATCCAGTGCGACGAGAAGGTTCAGGTCCACATCAACATTGGTCATGACCTGAGCCTATCCCAGCCGCGTCGCCAGACATAGCGTTTGATGCAACCATACTTTGACTTTGATGCGTCTGGCGCCCTGCGCACGGCCGCTTATATCGGCTGTCGGACCAACATCGAAAGCTACCAACTCTCATGCCCAAACACATTCCGAGCGACCCAGCTCGCACAATCCTCCTCATTGGCGCATCGCGGGGCCTCGGCCATGCCATGGCGGCCGAGTTCCTAAAAAAGGGATGGAATGTCGTCGGCACAGTTCGCGGCGGCGGAACCCGGACCTTGCTGCACGATCTGGCAGACGAGCATGCTGGCCGGGTCGAGATAGAGACCCTGGACATCTGCGAGCCCGACCAGGTTGCGGGCCTGCGCCAACGCCTGACCGGCAAGATGTTCGACATGCTGTTCGTTAACGCCGGAACGACGAACAACGAGACGGATACGGTCGGGCAGGTGACGACCGACGAATTCATCCGGGTCATGCTCACGAACGCGCTGAGCCCGCTGCGCGTGATCGAGAGCCTCGATGACTTTGTCGAGGCGTCCGGGTTGATTGGCGTGATGTCGTCTGGACAGGGCAGCGTCTGCAACAACACGACCGGCATGCGCGAGGTCTACCGCGGCAGCAAGGCCGCCTTGAACCAGTATATGCGCTGCTACGCAGCCCGGCACGCGGGCGAGGCCCGTTCGATGGTCCTGATGGCGCCGGGCTGGGTTCGCACGGAGTTGGGCGGCCCGGGCGCACGGCTCACCATCCAAGAGAGCATTCCCAGCCTTGTGAACGTGCTCCTCGCAAAACGGGGAAACCCCGGCCTGGAATATCTTGACTATCTCGGCCGCACCGTTCCCTGGTGAAATCGCGGGCTGTGATGAAGTTCATCGGCATCGAAGATGTTAAGCTAGGCCAGCTGTTGTAAAAGGAGAGGGCTCTGACCACCGATCAAGCTGAAATCCACTATAAATCAGCATGATGCGAATAAACCCTCATACGGTCTTCCGGCTCCTTGACGCAAATATCAGCAGCGTTCCGATCCGCTCGTAGCCCATCCGGGGATAAAGCAGCGCCCCGGCGTGGGTTGCAGCCAGCGCCGAGTACCTCGACCCACGCGCCCGATCGTCGTGCAACATTCTCGACATCAAAGCCTGGCCAATGCCGCGACGCCGGTGCGACGGCTCGACATACATGCTCGAACACCATGTGGCTCCCAGGGCATCAAGGCTGCGTACGCGCCCAACGATATCGGCGCCATCGACTGCCACATACTGACGGAATGGCGCGCTGTCGCCGAGCAAATCGTCTGGGATCGGCTGCCTGCGGATGATCTTTCCCAACTGCGCCGCCCGTTCGGCTGTCTGCACGCGTTCGATCGAAGCAACCGCCGGCGGGCTGGGAATGCGGCGCAATCGGTGGACGAAAAAGCCTTCGGTCCGAAGCAGCCGGTAGCCGAGAGCTTTGTAGGCAGTTCGTGTCGGCCCGTCCGGATCCTCGTGCGCGATCATAACGGAAATGGCAAAGCCCGGCCGTGCATGCTGCCGCACGATGGCATCGGCCTGTTGAGCGGCGACGTCATGGACGACCCATTCTTCGCCGCGGTAGTCGCGAGGATTCTTGCGCTCGGCGTCGCGCATCAGCCACAACGGCCCAACACGGCGGGCCACGTAAGGAAAGGTGCGGCTTCTGTCGGCACTGAAGCCATGCACGAACACTTCGATCGCCGCTTCGATCCCGCTGTTTGCCATCTTCATTTCGACAGCCTAGGGTTGGCTATCCGCTCAAGGCAATACGCCACGAGCGCTCAAGCCTATGAGAATCAGCGGCAATTTACAGTTCCTGGCCCATGCGTCAGTTCCATAATCTATCTTATGCGACTTCCTGATGTGGCGGCGATAGAGTCGCCACGGGCCTTGGATTCAGATGCGCCTCTGGTAAGAACCTCTCTCATGGAAACCCTTGAGGCTCAGAAACCCAGAGTATCGGTTCGCAAGCGTGCGGCTGCGGTCAAATCGTTTCGCTGCAAGAACTTGGTAGCCGTTGTCGAAGATCCGAATGATATCAGGAACATCGGAACGGTAATTCGAAACGCAAATGCCCTCGGCGTTGAAAGAGTCTATATCGTCGATCCACGCAAAGCACTTCCTGATGACTGGCAGCAAATGCGCCAACGGAAATCGCTTTCGGAAACGTCTGTATCAGCCGTCAAATGGACGTTTGTGAAACGATTCGACAGCACTGACGCCTGCCTCAGCCATCTGGAAAAACATGGCTTTGTGTCCGTCGTCACGTCGCCGCATATAATGGGAAAGACCAGCGTTTTCCTGCACGAGGGCGATTATACCCAGCACACCAAACTCGCTGTCTGGTTCGGCAATGAGAAACGGGGCATCAGCACCCTTGCGGTCGAGCGCAGCGAGATGTGCGTAGCAATTCCAATGTTCGGGATGATCGAGAGCCTAAACCTCGGAACCAGTTCGGGTATCGTACTCTACGAAATCGCGAAACAGCGACGCGAGTATCAGAGCAAATACCGCCGCGGTAGCCGGAAGGGAAAACGCGCTGAGCCACTACCTACTGTAATGCGTCGGGAAATTGGCGGCTTTGCTTCGAGCGAAACCGAAGGACAGACCTGAGCTGACGCGAAGCTCAACCGACCGTTGGCCGGCTCTACTTCCGTATAATGGCTCCGGATGTGCGGCTGTCGGCGGCGCGCTCGACCCGTTTCAGTTTGTGGGGCGATCTCGCCCCTACTCCAGAATGACCACGGCTTCCACCTCGAAAAGCATGGGGTCGATTGCAAGCTTGGGAACGGGAACCAGTGTCTGCGCCGGCAGCGCCTCGCCGAACATGTCCTTGACGTTCCTGGTCAACACATCGAGCTTGGACATGTCGTGGTCGACCACGAAGACCGTGAGCTTCGCCACCTGATCCGGCCTGGCGCCGATGCCCTCGAGCGCCGCATGCAAATTTGCGTAGGCCTGCTTAACCTGGACGGCGAAATCGGGTGACAAGGCTCCTGTGCTGTCTTGGCCGCCCTGCCCGGAGATGTAGGCAATCCGAGCTCCGCGCGGTGCGATCACGTCGGTGCTGTAGCCATTCGGCGACGGGTCGTAGAGCGTCTGTGGATTGACGATGGTCAGCTTGAGGTCGTTCCCAGTCGCTGTAGCCGCAGCGGAAACTGCCATGGTCATGATAATTAGCCCTCCGGTAAGCAGATGCTTGATTGCGCGTGACATGATTTCTCCTGGCTCTGCTGACTGCGAATAACGCACTCGCGGCCGGCATGAACTTTAACCAGATCGCCCATACGATGAATCGTGCGATGTACGAGTCATCGTATGGTACGTCGTACTAGTCAAGCGATCAGCGTCGACATTCCTGACGGTGCCTGCCAAAATCGACGTTCGGCCAGCAAGGAAGACAGATGGCAGCCAAACCCCGCAGTGCCAGCAAACGATCGCAACGGACAAAGCTTCCACCTATGCAGGAAGCGAGCAGCGAGCCGCCGCTGTCTCGAGAGCGTATCGTGGCGATCGCGGTGGAACTGCTGGACGCCCAGGGCATAGACGGAGTGACAATGCGTCGGCTGGCCGATCGCCTCGGCTCGGGTGTGATGAGCCTATACTGGCACGTCGACAACAAGGAGGATGTCTTTGATCTAGCACTCGATTCGGTGCTCGAATATCGCGCATCGCCCGAAACAGGTGAGTCTCCGGACTGGCGCGGAGACGTCGTTCATATGCTCGAAAGCTGGCGCGCCAGAATGTTGCGCCATCCTTGGTCGGCATCGCTGTTGCCGCGACGGGCGCTTGGCCCGAACATCCTCAGTCGCCTGGAAATGCTGAGCAAGACCTTGTCGAGAGCCGGTGTTGCGGACGCGGATCTCAACGCCGCGATTTGGTCGCTCTGGAACTATGTGATGGGCGCCACCCTCACCCGGGCAAGCTTCGACCTCTCGGAAGAAGACAGAGCAGCCGCACAGCCGCGTCTTACACATCTCAGCGAACACTACCCGACAATCGAACGCTCTCGTCTGCTGTTGGACAACGATTGGGACGGCACTTTCCGAAAAGGCCTGGACTTCCTGCTCGATGGCCTCTCGCCAAGATAGATTCCGACGGCTACGCTTGGAGCAGACCGGATGGCGCTGCTTTGCGCACGCCAGTTTGACGCAATAGCTTCCCCAATCCACATCATCACATTTGGCTCGCTGCCAAGGCGGCACAGGCAACGGGCAAGCCCGGATGCTCGATCCCATCGGCGGCGGTGGCTGGCGCGGCTGCATTGCAGCTGAATTGGTGCAACTGGCGATGTCGTTGTTACGCATTGCCAAACGCTGGCCGGAATCTCTCGATCTTTTGCGCAAACCTTTTTGCCTGACATGCGTTGTTTCCTCTCCAAGCCAAGGAGACGATCATGCAGATGAAGTCGGAAATAGCCGGTGAAGCGGCCAAGCAGCGCCATATCCAACGTGGCGTCGATGCCAAGGACAAATCGAAAGGCGATGGGAAGCAGCAAGGCGCCATGCAGGCTGGCGCCCGTGAATATCCCGAGCCCCCCTTCCCCGAGCAACATCAGCCCAAACCGGGGCACGAATGGGCACTAGAGCCGGAGCCTTTGTATGATGCGCCGTACTATCTCGGATCGAAAAAACTCGACCAAAAGGTAGCACTCATCACGGGCGGCGATTCCGGCATCGGCCGCTCGGTGGCGGTGTTGTTCGCCCGCGAGGGCGCCGACGTCGCGATCGTCTATCTGGCCGAGGACAAGGATGCTGAAGAGACCAAATCAGCGGTGGAAAAGGAGGGACGACGCTGCATCCTGGTCAAGGCCGATGTCAGCGAACGCAGCCACTGCCACAAGGCGGTCATGGAGACCGTTGAAAAATTCGGCCGCATCGACGTGCTGGTCAACAACGCCGCGTTCCAAATTCATTCCAGCGATTTCGGCGAGCTGACCGAAGAACATTTCGACACGACGCTGAAGACCAATCTTTACGGCTATTTTCATATGGCGCAGGAATCGGTGCCGCACATGAAACCCGGTTCGGCGATCATCAACACCGGTTCGGTAACCGGTATCGACGGTTCAAAACAACTGGTCGACTATTCGATGACCAAGGGCGGCATCCATGCCTTCACGCGGGCCTTGTCGGGAAATCTCATCGGCAAGGGCATAAGGGTGAATGCGGTCGCACCGGGGCCGGTGTGGACGCCGCTCAATCCGTCGGACAAGGAAGCCGACGACGTCTCGAAATTCGGCGCGGACACGCCAATGAAACGACCCGCGCAACCGGAAGAACTCGCGCCGGCCTATGTGTTCCTCGCTTCGCCGCACTGCTCGAGCTACATCACCGGCGAGATCTTGCCGGTCGTCGGAGGGTACTGAGGATGGCCGAAACGAAATCCGTAACCAAGGAGTAGGATGGATGGGCCGTCTACTTTTCATGGTGGCGCTCGCTTGCGTAGCGTACCGCATCTACACGGAAACAGCAGGATCTGCTCGGCATGTGCCGCAGGATGACGATGAGGCGCTGCGCCAGCAATCAGCGGCCTTGGGCGTCGACCCGTCTCGCTGACGGAGTGGAAACCTGCCGGCAATCCGGCCGGCCGAGTTACCAGCCGGCCGGATCGCAGCCTTATTCGGCTGCCTGCAGGTTGATCTTGCTTTCCGCCATTTCGGTGAGCTTGCGATCGGTCGCCTGTTCTTCCCTGAGGTTCTTGGTCAGCACATTGGCGCAGTCCGTGCGGCCAAGTTGCTTGGCCCAGGCGATGAGCGTGCCGTAGCGGGTCATCTCATAGTGTTCGACGGCCTGCGCCGAAGCAATCAGCGCCGCATCGAGAACCTCCTTGTCATCGACGTCACCGCTCACATCGTCGGCCTCCTCGAGAATGCCGTCGATTGCCGGACAGTTGACCTCCTTGGCCTTGACGCCATGCAACTCAAACACCTCTTCGACGCGCTCGATATGGCCTCTCGTCTGATCGAGGTGTTTTTCAAATCCGGCTTTCAATTGCGGGTCGGTTGCCTTGTCGATCATCTTCGGCAGCGCCTTCTCGATCTGCTTTTCGGCGTAATAGATGTCGCGCAGCGTGTGCACGAAGAGATCGTCGAGTGTCTTGATGTCCTTCGAAAAGAAGCCCATGGCCTTACCTTTCATTGCGCTTGGTGTGGATTTCGGCGACGGGGTTTGCACGCCGCCAGCAAAGACCGGGACGGTTCCCGGCTTGTCTGGTCAACGTACCGGCACCGAAGGAGTTCCTGATTTCCGAGGGCGAACCGCCCTTCTCCAGACCTGCGATCCGGTCGGTGGGGAGCCTTTGTCTCAATCGCACGTTCTAGCCGGGTAACCGGAACGAGAAGGGTCGGCGGAATGTATTTCATTGCATTGGCGGCAGACTATGACGGCACGCTGGCTCATGATGGGATCGTCGCCAAGAAGACGCTCGCCGCGCTTGAGCGGTTCAAGAAAAGCGGCCGCAAGCTGGTTCTCGTCACCGGGCGTGAACTGCCCGATCTCAAGCGCGTCTTTCCCGAGCTTAGCCTCTTCGACAAGGTCGTCGCTGAGAATGGCGCGATGATCTACACGCCGGCAAGCGAGGAAGAACGGGTGATCGCCCCATCGCCCGAGCCCAAATTCGTCGCCAGATTGAAGCGGCAGGGCGTCAAGCCGCTTTCGGTCGGGCGATCGATCGTCGCGACTTGGGAACCCCATCAGGCGACCGTGCTCGATATCATCAAGAAGATGGGTCTCGAACTGGAAATCATCGTCAACAAGGGCGCGGTGATGATCC
>NZ_RZPH01000020.1:0-16841 GCF_004022825.1 Mesorhizobium sp. M7A.F.Ca.CA.004.04.2.1 | reverse complement strand
ACAGCGCGCAATTTCGTTGCTGTGGCCCCAATCAGCGCCGTCCAGCAGTGAGGTTCGCCCCGATGACAGCAAGCGCCAGCATTGCTTCATTCGTTGTCATTGCGCGAAGGCTGCGGGCGGATAAATCCGACACCTTTTTTGATGTCGATTTGGGTGCCATATTGCTTTGAGAGCCTCTGGAGCCGGCCCAGAATGGCAGTTGCTTGCGGCTCCGAGGCGAAACGCGGCACGCCCCGATTGGCAAACCTCTTCGAGTGCCCGAGTTCAACCGGGTGGAGCTGCAACTCAGCGAGCTGATTGTTCTCGTAGCGGCTGACGGAGATAACGCTCTCATAGTAGATTTGGTCAGAGAGCCCTCCCACAAGCCCCTCTGCGGTCGGGTATCCTTTTGCCAGCTCGTGGATGCTGACCTCAGCATCCGTGTCAACTTTTGGATCCATGCCGTGAACAGCGAACATGTCCGCACCCGCAGGCGTTCGGAGGTCATCGTAAAAGAAATTCGCCAAGCCATAAAAGATTGGTCGACCCTTGTAGATCTCGATACCTCGCAGTTGATGCCGCCCGTGGCCAATGTACGCGTCCGCTCCAGCATCGATAAGGCTGCGGGCAAGCGACTGTTCGTAGTCAGGCGGTTCGTCGCTCCATTCCTGTTCATGACCATGGTTTGTAGCGATACAGAAGTCAGAGAATTGCTTGCCCCGACGAACATTTCGTAGAATCTCAGCAACATCACGCGAATCGGCTTCAAAGCTATAGCCTGCTTTTTCGCCGGCCTTGAATGTAGTACCGTCAATGACAACGCGGCTTGGATCCCGTCCGGGAGGACAATAATACGGCAAGACTTCTCGTACTTGCCTCAAATTTTCCAGCATCTCCGAAGGAACCACGATGCTTTTCGTCAAACGAAGAGCATTGAGTCCTGGCCTGCCAGGTGCCTCGCCGGCGGGATCGCCCGCACGAGCCATGCAACAGTACGATGCAGCAAATGACACCAATGCCACGCGACCGCGAGCGGTCTCCAAGAAGCGAGCAGCGCCGGCCTGTGCGAGGTTCTCGCCCGCACCTGCATGGATGATCCCGTTCTCATTGAGCACTCGGCTCGTCTCGCGCATGCCTTCGAGGCCCCAGTCGAGGGTATGATTGTTCGCCCGACTCACCAGGTTAAAGCCCATCTCTTTCAAGTCAGGTCCGATCTCCGGCAGGCTAATATGATACGCACCACCGTACTCAGCCTGGGGGCTTCCCTTAAATGACCGGATATCGAAGATGAGGGTTTCCATGTTCCCGAACGTGACATCGGCATCACGAAGGATTTCGACGACATCCGCAAAACCGGAATGGTGGCCTTTCATCAGCGCCCGCGACAGAATAAGGTCGCCAACCGCTACCATCTTGAAGCCATCGGCAACGTTCGTGGCAATTGAACCGACTGTATCATAGCTGCCAACCTGTTGAGTTGAACGACAGCCGCTTTCGTGATTTCTTTCCATAGATTATTCTATTGCCTCCTTTGACCGCATCTCGAGTGTTCGCGTCTGTTCGTGGAAAATTTGTTCGGATAAACTGATCTGTGACTGTCTCACAGAAATAGCGAGGATTTGACCGCCTCAGCCGGTTTCGGAGACGCGGCTCTGGCCGGAGCCCGCACATGACAGGCCACGACGCGCCCGTCTGCCATTGGAACCAAAGGGGGGACTTCGTTGCGGCAGCGCTCGGGCTCCTAACTCGCCGCGAGGTTACCACTGTTGACAATCTAAGAATGCAAACAATCACTAAAGTTATTTTAAAGTTTTTTGAAGCCTTTCTTCCGGAGGGTGGGGCTTCTGATGCGAGAGTGCGACCGAAGTTGGTCGGTGATCCTGTTGCGCGACAGTCGCCCCGGCCAAAACGCTCTGCTCGTCGGCAGACTGAGCACCAGAAAACCCACGCCCCCTAGCCGATTGCCCGTGAGGCGATCCTGCACAGGTAAAAGAATCAGTACCTCACCGCCCCTCTTCCGCCGCTAGGGGCTGCTCATCGATCTATGATGGACCAATCGATCAGGTCGACCGAACGCTGAAGTATCGCCTTGGCCAGAATCGGACTGGGTGAAGCGGCAATGACGTGTCCCATGCGGTCTCTCCAATCGCCTCTCCTAACAATCAGGTCCTTGGATGCAACGTACAGTTCAACTTCTACAACACCTGGTATAGCAGCCGCTAATTTGTCGCCTTCGATCCAATCGAGAATGCCGTCGCGATCCGGAACGAGGATCCGTGTGGCCACGGTGTGCGAATGCCTACTGCGCAAGTCCCATTCGTTGCCGATGACGAGCTTGATATGTTCCGCGACGAGATCGACACCATAGGCTAGCCGGACTATCCGAGGAGTGATACCCTCCGCTAGACGCGGATTGACTTCAATGACGACTGGGCCACGGTTTGTCCACCTGAATTCTATATTTGCCGGTCCCCATCCAAGTCCGAGAGCCTCCAGACAGCTCAGCGAAACGTCGGCTATACAATTGCGTTCATCATCGCTGAGCAGGGCCGGAAAGATGCTCTCACGAAACACGAAATGTGGGGGGGCTTCGAACTCAGCGGCAGTAACACCAACTACTGACTTGCCCATTATCTCGGCTTCGTAGTATGGACCTTCTGCGAATTGTTCGACAAGCATCCTACGGGGGGGGCGCGAAATTCGCTTCCCGCTGCCCAACAAGTATGTTGTATGTTGCGTTAGCTCATCAAGGTTGCGGCACAATCTGACACCGGTGCTACCGTTGCCGACAGCTGGCTTAAGAACTACCGGCAGCCCAATCTCTGCGGCAGCGCTTTCTACCTCCGTCGCATCTGCTGCCAATCGATAAAGGGGAATGGGAACGCCAGCCTCCTCGAGGATCTGACGTTGAGTGAACTTGTCGCAGCATCGTTCAACAGACTCGGGATTCGGCCCCGGGAGACCGAAATGTCGGCAGAGCCTACCAACTGTCACATATACAATCTCCCCGCGGCTCACAAAGCCAGTAATTCCAGCAATGTCATAGGTAGTACCTAGTCGTGAGCACTCATGAACCAGCGCATTGATGTCGTCTGTATCGACGCGGACGGCATCATTCCCTTCCGCAGCAAGATATGTGTACTTAGCTGGATCAGCCGATAGTGTGACTGGATGAAGGCCAAGACGCTTGGCTGCTTGCATATAAAGAGGTCCGTTGCTTGAACCTTCGATCAGGATGAGCGCTCTTGCCATTGCTATTGACCCTCGGATAAGTGCGACACGGCGGCCCGAGCGAATTCAACCAACTGTGGGCCTGCGGTGAGGTAGCATTTTCGAGGACGTTTATTTGCAAAGAGATGGTAAAGTTACTTGAAGATATTGTTTCAATGTGGCTGAGCCAATTCACCCGCCGCCCGCCTTTCGACCAGGAAGCCCCGAGACGAAAACACGGAGGGTATCCAACCCGCGGACGAGAGTCTGGTCAACCGTCGTCTCTGAGCTCCATCCCCGACCGTGTGCAGTTCCAGCCAGTCCGACTGCTTTGCCGCCATGACGCTGGCCAACAAAGGTGGATCTGGGCCATACTGACGTCGTTAGTCGCATCATAAGCGCGCTGACCGAAGCGGGCTTCTCTAATTGCGATTGGTCTAGCGTTCTGTACCCACGCCTCGGGAACGAAGCCAAGGCAACGCGCACCGTCGAGTTGGCCGCCTCCTGTGGGCACGTCGTTGACGAGCCTCGGCCCAGTCCGCTGTACACCGGGGCTGGGCCACGGTGGGAAACTCACTATTTACGCGCGAGATGGCCGCCACGACCACGGGTAGCTTCCCACCACCTACGATAGAGAGCGAGAGCGGGATCTACGCGCCTCAGTCGCAGCGGCCTGAACTTAGCGTTATGCCAGGGTCAGCTACGCCTTGGCTCCGGCTCGAGGGGGTTGTTGCTGGGAGCGATTCGCGACATTATCTGGAAGGCGCATCGAATGTGCCATCGGCGGACGCGAAAATCTTGATCCGAAGCCTGGCGGAGCGCCGAGGTGCATCTCGCGAGTGTACATGCGCACAAATCTTTACAATAGATTCACGGAACTTTTGCGCTGACGCTGGTACTCTTCAGCACGAGCATGACAAAAGAACGCGAAAAAGGTGACACCGATTAACGCTCGTGACTTGGCCATCACCGAGAGGCAATACCAAATGACAAATAGAGCGCTCATTCTGCTAGAAGGCCACAGGAGCATCGGTCTGCCCTACGTGAAAGCGGCCCAGAGTCTTGGGCTTCATACAATTACCTTGTCGGCTGATCCAGCTCAGTACACATATCTTGCTGCGGAAGGGATTGATGCCGTCCGCGTCGATACAGACGACATCGATGCGCTGGTTCATGAATGTTCCCGACTAGGTACTACCTATGACATTCGTGGTATCACTGGCTTCTCGGGGCTCGACGAGTCGATCTATGCGACAGTTGGCAAGCTTTGTCGGCATTTCGGTCTTCCGGGACCGAACCCCGCATCGGTTGAACGATGCTGCGACAAGTTCACTCAACGTCAGCTTCTAGCGGAGGCTGGGATTGCTATGCCTGCTTACCGCTTGGCAGTGGATGCTATGGAGGTAGAAAGCGCTGCCGCAGAGATTGGGCTGCCGGTAGTTCTTAAGCCAGCCGTCGGCAGCGGGAGCTGCGGTGTCCGATTGTGCCGCAACCTCGATGAGTTAGCCAAACATACGACCTACCTGTTGGGCGAAAAGTACCTTTGCCAGTCAACCCCAAAATTACTCGTCGAAGAATTCGCGAACGGAGCCCAGTATAGCTCTTACACAATGGGTAACGACGTCATCGGAATTTGCGCCGCTAGCTTCGGACCCCTACCCCATTTCGTCTATCGCCATTTCTCCTTTCCGGCCCTGCTGACAGAAGAAGAGCACAAACTGATCGCCAGTGTTTCGTTGAGTTGTTTGCGAATTCTCGACCTTGACTGGGGTCCAGCGCATATCGAATTTCGATGGACGAAGCGTGGTCTAATGGTCATTGAAGTTAATCCGCGTCTCCCAGGTGGGACCACCCCTCGGCTGGTTCAGTTGGCCTACGGCATCGACCTCATCACCGAGCACATCAAGCTTGCTATCGGCGAGGAATGGGATTTGCGCAAATGGCATTCGAATTTTGCGGCCGCGCGATTCCTCGTTCCTGATCGCGAGGGCATGTTTGCCTCAATGAATGTCGACAGGGCCACTGCTATACCAGGTGTCGCCGAGGTGAAATTATACGTCGAACCCAAAACTCCGATCATCAGGAAAGGAGATTACCGAGATACCATCGGACATGTCATCGCTGTGTCGGCCTGCCCAACTCAAACGGAGACAGCACTTCAGCGTGCAATCGACTCGATGGAGTGGTCGATTACCCCATTTCAGCAACATGGCCAACGGGAGTAATTTGCGACCGTTCGTCAAAAGGGCCACTAAATGTAGTCTCGGAGCGAAACGGATGTCTTGCCTTGGTTGGTGCTCGTTCCATCGGGGCAGGGGTATTCGAAAGCATGCCAGAGGCGTTTTGTCATTTGCGATGGCCTCCTTGATCAATGGCACGGCCGAACCGCCGGCGTCGGGCGTCTTGACCTAAATGCCGTTGTCGGTGAGCACGGGTGTGGATCCGATAGGGAACGGCCATGTACAAGAGTAGCAAGAAGTCTCTTGAGAGGGCGGGGGTGTCCTTCCCATACAATTCGAGGACGAGCTTCGAGGTGCGATCCGCTGCTGCCCGCCCTAAACTGCCCTTCCTAGGGTTGGTGGCTCGGACGGTAGGAGCCTGGTCGTCACAACAAGAGGGCGAGCCGTGGCAGACTATAGGGAAGCATTTGCCGCTTCGATGTTGCGAAGCGGAGGAATGAGGTTCGGTTGTTCGGCGAGGTCGACGCATCTCCTAGACGGATCGCTGCATTATCCAAGGGTGCCATTGGATCCACTTCACCTAGGCAGCCCAACCGGCTTTGGCCTCTACCGGGCTGATCCGTTCCTTCGGCCATCAATGAACCGCGGTCGCGCGCCGCTGGTCCTAAGGAAGTAGGAGATCAGATGAGGACAAACGGGGATGCTCTTTCATTGGCAAGGCTGCTCCGCGCCGGCGAACTGACGGCGGTATGGGTTGCCGTGAAGCAAAGCGCGATCTCGTTCGCGCCGCCCGCCGCGGCCGAGACACCGCAGCTCCATTGCCAGCAGTGAGCGCCTTCATGCTCAAGCATGATGCGCCGCGCGTGTTCGGCGTGTCGGCCAAAGATCGTGGTTCGCTGGTCAGGACGTGGACCCTAGCCTTGCGCCGCCAGCGGTGACCGGCACCATCGCTTTGGAGGTCGGCGCCTCGCTCCACCTCTTCAGGTGTCTACTAAGGCCTGTTGAATTCATCGTCAGTTTATGACGGCGGCTGCGAGAGGGTGATTGCGTTGCAGCATTGGTCGGTTTTGTCAGCTCGCGCGGCGGATACGCTTGAGGTCCTTGAGCTTGCAGAAGACGTTCTCGATCAGATGACGACATATAGAGTTCGAGATCGAGTGGCAGAGGCAAGGCGCGCCTCGATGCTGCGAGATGACGATCTTGGCGCGCGTTCGTTCAGATCGGCAATAACGGTGTTGCTGTCGAAAATCGGCAATCGGCTCGCCGAAGGCTATGCCGTCTATTAGCGGGTGACGCCCACCGCATGTAAACGATGTCCTGGCAGGAGAACGAAGCGGACGAGATGCCGAGCGCATCGGTGAGCGCATAGTCATGCCGCCTTTGGAGCGGTCTACGGCTTGGCTAAGGGTCGCCCTTTTGAGACCTGTGGTTGCGTCGATCATGGCGAACTCATGTTAGGCTAGTCCAACAGACCTCTAACAGCCCAACGGAACATCGGCTTTGACCCAATCGCGGTGAAGACGGTGTTCCAACTTCAGAAAGAGGCTGGAAGGCCACGCCACGGACTTCCCGTGCGCACGATCAAAGCGCGGCCTTTATATATTTAGTCGAAACTACAGTCCCATTCTTCGATAAACTGAGATATGCCGTTTGGACCTATCCGTGAACGCACCGCCCGCCCAATCGCCCCAGCGTTCCACCAGTTCTAGCCCTGCGCATTGGGCCATGCTATCGAGCTCCTGATGATAAACGTAACGAACGCGCTCTGGCAATCGCCGGACAGACGTACCAGAAAACCAAAACAGGTTTGAAATCAAATTCTGGTTGAGCGAATCGTGAGCTTCCGCCTTGACGAAGGTATTCTCGGAATCCACGGTTGTGGTAGTCATAGTAACCTTTATACCCCCAAGGAAGCCATCTAATATTGGCACGCGCACCTCTATTACCAAAGCCCCAGCTTCATCAAGAGCCTGCGCCGCACATTTCAGGCAGGATATTTGGTCTTCGCGCTTTAATAGCAGGGTCAGAGTACCATATACAGAATAGATCAGATTGTATCTCTTAACAGAATTGAAATCGACAATACTCCCTTTCCACGCTTTGATAAGATCTGTGCGGTCGGCGAGAAGCTTCAACATGGCGCCCGAATTGTCGATACCTTCGACCTTTACACCACGTTCGCTCAACGGCACAGCCACGCGTCCGTTTCCTATGCCAAGTTCAAGAGCAATCCCTCCACAGGAAAACCGCTCTAAGAAAGCGGCAGTTTCGTCTGCCTCTCCGGTCTTACCTTGCATTGTCGTATATATTTCATAAACGTCTGCCCAATTCTCGTCATAGTTCGTCGCATCACACATCGTGTGTCCTCGTTATGCTTGATGTTCTATTCTCACTGTGCGCGCTTTTTAACTGCGGCATAAGATTTTGCCGCCATATACTTTTGCCCACTTACGCGGACGAGCCCAAAGTGACCGGCGCTGGAGGAAGCCGGTCAGTCCCGCTTCAGGTCCACCAGAGAACAAGATCTGGCCGCGCAAATCCGAAAAAGCAATTCAGCAGCACGCGACGCTTTCCGTTGCCTGATTGACCGGTAACCCCGTGAACGAAGCCGCCATCGATTAGGGCGATATCCCCAGTTTTGAGCTCGAACTCGCGGCAAGGGACGGCCTCCAGATAGGCTGCCGAATAGGGGTATCCAGTGGTCTCCACACCTTGCGATATCCGGTCCGCAACCGTCGGCTTGTGGCTCCAGAGCTTCAGATTGCCGCCTTCCTCAGGCATGCTGGGATAGAGGTTGAGCGCTGCGACCGTATTGTGCGCCACCGCAGAAAGCTCGTAATCATCGCCAGCACGTAAGACTTGAGCGACGTCGTCGTGGGGATCCAAGGAAAACGTGCCTGTGCCCGACCAACTGAGGCCGCGACAAACATTGGCCTGGCCGTGTTCGGAACGCGCCAGCCGCAATTCGATGCCCTGGTTGTGAAGCTCTCGCTTCAACGCCCCGAATACCGCTCGAACCGGGTCAACCAAATTCTTAAAAAGGGCATCGACGTACGGCCGCGCGTTTTCGGCGTCTGCGAAATAGGTGGCTGCATCCTTTCTGTAGTGAGATGCGCCGACATATTGTCCGGGCACACCATCTTTACGCTCTCTGAGACCGGAGCTTCCAATAAAGTTCGTAGTGATCTCCTCGGCTACTTCGGTGCTGAAAGCTTGCTTGATGTGCAGAGCGGTGAGCTCACCTTTCAGGACCGAGATGATTTCCGCAGTGTTGATCGAGCCGGTCCGTTCTTTGATCGAAACCGGCGAGATGGCTGGCACTTGAGACATCTGACTAGGCATTGTCTTGCTCCTGTAGTGCGTGTTCAAGGATGGTGATGCCACGATCGAGTTCGGCATCGGTGATGGTTATCGGTGGGAGGACTTTGATAACGTCGCGATTTGGCCCCGAGGATTCGATAAGAAGGCCATTTTCGAATGCGACATCGTGCACGCGGCCGACAACTGCCGGTGAACGGCATTTCAGGCCGGCCATCAGACCGCGGCCGCGCTTCTGTTCGATGTACCTCGGAAATTTCGCAACCAGGCGATCGAGGTGCGTTTGC
This sequence comes from Mesorhizobium sp. M7A.F.Ca.CA.004.04.2.1, assembly GCF_004022825.1. Classification (NCBI taxonomy): domain Bacteria; kingdom Pseudomonadati; phylum Pseudomonadota; class Alphaproteobacteria; order Hyphomicrobiales; family Phyllobacteriaceae; genus Mesorhizobium; species Mesorhizobium sp. M7A.F.Ca.CA.004.04.2.1. The sequence goes on along the minus strand of NZ_RZPH01000020.1, from coordinate 7,867 downwards.
AGCCTGACGGCTGTCCGCTCGACACCTGCAGTAAATTTCCTATCCGACCACATCTTGCACATGGCTCCTGCCGTCACGAAGGCGAAATTGTTGCCTCTGAAGGTCCCGCTATGTTCTCCGGGCTTCCATACGTCCAAGTCGGGTCGAATCAGAACGATGGACAGCGGACTACCTGAACCGCTTAGTGACTTGGAAAGACACACAATATCCGGTTCGATTTTCGCGGACTCGAATGAGAAGAAATCGCCAGTTCGGCCCGCACCCGCCTGAATATCGTCGACGATAAAAACAATGCCGTGAGTACGGCAAATGCGCTGAATTTCCATGAGCCAAGCTGCAGACGCGGCGTTCATGCCGCCTTCCGCCTGGATGGTCTCCAGAATGATTGCGGCAGGCTTTTCTATGCCGCTCCCCGGGTCGCTCAAAACGCTGTCGATGTAACTGGCGGAATCGAAAGCTTGGCTCGGATAGCCGTCATAGGGAACACGGATCACATCGTGGCGAGCGACGCCTCCCAGTTCCCTGGTTGAGGCCGAGCCCGACACCGCTAGAGAGCCGAGCGACATGCCGTGGAACGCATTCGTAAAGGCCATGACGCTCGAGCGGCCGGTGTATTTTCGCGCCAGCGCCAGAGCCGCTTCGTTGGCGTTCGTGCCGGTCGGCCCAGGAAACTGAATCTTGTATGAAAGGCCTCTGGGTTTCAGGATCCAATCGACGAACCCTTCAATGAAGTCACGCTTTGCCGCCGTATGCATATCAAGCGACAGAAGAATGTTCTCACCGACGAGATATTCAATCGCCGGCGCCATGATATCCGGATTGTTGTGCCCGTAATTGAGCGCCCCGGACCCAACGAGGAAGTCGATGTATGCGTTACCGGTCTCGTCCCAGATGGTGGCCCCAAGTGCCCTCGCAAAGACGGCGGGAAACGACCGACCGTAGCGACGAACGTTGGACTCATGGGCCGTGAAAGGGTCGGTGTTCATATTGAGTCCTCTGCACTTGGGTCGTTCAAAGAAGAGAGCGATTAATGGCTGGTTGCTCGCGGTAGATGTTCGTCATCTAACATTGAGAGCAGAATGCCGGAGGCAGCCTTGGTTAGTCTGGTGATGCCGGCATCCTCATCAAATATTGTTGGGTTGCGTTGCCCTCCATTCGGATGCTTTCGGAGAATGTGCTGCAACAGGATGGCTTCTAAAGCTTCCGCGAAAGCATCGCTACTATGGCATCAGGTAGTTGACGTACCCCACCCATCGCTGCCCATAGCGCCTCCGGACAAATGTCCAAGGAGATCAGCAGGGTCGCGTCGCCAGAGGTTGTGTCGCTCGGCGGTAGCGAAGCCGCTCGCGAGCGCGCTCCTCAATAGCGCCGTAGCGAGCGAGCGGCTTCGCGGCGGTCATCAATATATTCGCCGTTCAACCTCGGGCTGCGGACACCAACCTGATTCAAGAAACTATTTGATGACCGATGACACAGCGAAAGCCACGCTCTCTTTGAGAAGAATGCGGATTCCGATCTCTTGCGCGATGACTGGCCCGAGCCCCCGGATCAAGAGGGCGGGGCCGCCGTGGACCCCCTTGACGGAAAGCCCGTTCGTAGGCCAGGCGGAAGCAACCGGGAGACGCGCTGGCGAAGGGCCGCATCGGTTTCGAGAACGTCCACTACCGCGACGGCAACCATCCCCGGCCGCAGCTGCGCTGCTGCCTTCAGGCGAGTCGAAAAGGAGATCGTCCGGGAGGGTGAAGGCGTTGACGAGGTGAGCCGTGAGTAAGCAATCAAGCTCTGATCGGGATCGACTAACACTGTTTCCATCCGACCGATGGTTGACCTGTGATCGGCGTTACCTCAAGCTAGGCAGGCCGACAAGCTCGGTTGGAAGGCGAAGACCTTTCGATGAGCTCGTCTCCGAAATGCTCGAGGCCCACTGCCGCGCCTACAGGAACATACTGGCGTAACGTGAAAACACGATGGCGTCGCGGGCAGGTGCATCTGTCGTGGGGCCATCCGCACTGCCAGGCACGCCCTCTCGGCCGGCATGCACTCAGGTCCGGTCGTTTGGGTCGGCGAATTCACACATCCTGCAAAGCAGAAAACCATCTGCTCCATTCATGCGGTCGACGATTTCGCGAAAAACTGGCTTTTCAAACAGAGCGGAGTAACCCTCATATAGAAGGTTGCCCAATACGTGACGCCGTTCAAAATCCATAGAGCACAGGGTAACGTCGCCGTTTGGAAGAAGAACATTCCGATACTGTCGTGCGTCCACGCAGGTTAGGGCTCCGACCACTGGCTGACGTGGTGCAACGATCTTAGGGTCGACGCTTCCACCCCTACTGCTCATGGGCCGCGCTTTTATCAGTGCTTCGGTAGGAATAATGTCGGCTATATCTGGGTGGGGCTCGCCCAAAGCCACGAACCGGATCAAGGGGATATCCGCGTCGACGAGTTGACGAACCAGATCGCGATACTTGTCTCCGACCAGGCGGCTGTTCATGTAGGTGCCATCATCGAAAACATGAACCACGAATACGCCCAAGCGCAAGGCTTGCAATCGTTGCAGGTCCTGCCCGTTCATTCCCACCAGCGTCGTAAAAATCCTGATGCCATGGCCTTTGGCGAAGGCGTGCTCCACCATTTCGGTACAGTCCGGATTGAGCCAAGGTTCGGAGTATCCCGCAAAACCAATGTCGACGGAAGTCGGTACGCGGGCCAGACACCGCTTGAAATCTTCAAGATCCAGATGACTCGCATGAGACACTTTTCTTTGCCGGACCGCGAACTTGTCCTGGGGACAATATGAACATCCTACGACGCATCCCGTGGTCGTCGTTATCTCCAAAACCCTGCCGGCTGTGTTTGCTGAGCGAAGTTCCGGTAAAATCACTGGTGATTACTCCCATCTACTTCCTGCGAAGCGCCACGATGGTGTGCGTGTGCCTTTGGCTTTCTGATACCGCCTGCTGATCTACCGAGGCAACGCAGACATCTACCCTTTTTGGCAGCCTAAGCCGCCCGGTTCACCGACTTGCCGGGCCGACCTTCACAAACTTCCAGCGCGTCGGACCAGAGACAGCATTGCATCTTTCGAGGCATCACTCGCTCCGGAGATGTAGCCTCAACCGTTGGTCGCTGGCCCGTCGCCGAGATGCGCGCGCAGCACCCTCGAACCCGCCGGAGAGAAGCTTTCTGGATGCCGTCGATCATCCTTCATCGAGCGAGTTCCGTGTTCTCATGCGGGTCAGCCCTCACACTATATTGCCGCACATCGACCAGCAAAGGCCGAGCTAGTGCGCCTGGCGCGCAGTTACTGCGAGATAGGCTTCGAAAAGCCCGACAGAGCTAAGACGCTCCGCTGTATTGAACCCGACATGTTTTCTGACAGCTGTCAGATTTTGGACACACATCACTCATCGTCAGTCGCTTAATACGGATGGTAATTTCTTCCAGGAATCGGTGACATTGAACACCACCCTGTCATGACCGCCCAATCTCAGCGAAGCGAACTCAGCATCGCCACCAGGACCAAGCCTGAAGATAAATCCGCCATAGCAGCGTCAACGACATTTTGCTTTCGAGGCCGGATGGATTGCACGAGGTGATTCGCGCCGTGATGCAGGAGGTGCTCGAGGCCGAGATGGACGAGGCGCTGGGTGCTTCGAAGAGCGAGCGCACGCCGGAGCGTCTCGGCTATCACGCGCGCTACTACGGGCGGAGAACTAGCTGCGCACCTACGGCGGTTCGATAATCCCAAGGTTCAAAGCTTTTACAACAGCTACCGTTCTGCTGGTCGCATCCAACTTCCGCATTACATTTTTTAAATGGAAATCTATCGTATTTCGTGATCTGCCTAAAATAGTTCCTATTTCCCAAGATGATTTTCCTTGTGACACCAAATCAATGCACTCTATTTCTCTCGGAGACAGGTTATGAGCTCGTTCCGACGCAGTCGTAGTGTCGAACTTCGTAACCATCCGATGAAACCGCAGCGCGGCCATTTGCAGGTAGGTGATCGCTCTATTCTGCAATTCGCAGTCCGAGGATTGAGCAAAACTCACAAACCTAAAGCTGCCACCAGGGCCATGTAATGGGACGGTAACGCCTGACCTCAAGCCGAATGTTGCTGCTTCGTCCAAGACGCGGCGTCCATCTTCAGTTATGCTTTCATCGGTATACACCTCGCTCCATCGAAAGGGTCCCGCCTCCTTTCGACCTTTCTTGATGAGTGGGTCTATTTTGGCATAGCCCATTCTCGAGTAGCGCTCCTGCCATTCAGCAGGATAATTCCACATCACCACAGAACCCTCTCGGTTCGGCTTGAAAACCCTCTGTTCTGATGCGAGCGACCCATAGGCAATCCACGGGCAATCGAAATTCAGCGCAAACGCAGACAACAGTTCGAACAACTGTTCGGATTGAGCGACATCATCAGTCATCTTGAGGAATAGGTCTAACTCCACCGCAATCCGCCGGAGTTCCATGATGTCTCCTTCATTGCGTTCTCATTGGTGCACAGTTTGCTCCAACCCAGCCTCGCAACATCCGAAGTCAACGGGACTCGAGCCGGAGTTCCTTCCGCCACCTGGAGTACCCTCAAGAGTCGTGCCAGCTTGCGAGCGAAGCTTCTCCTTCAGGTCGTCAATCGACGGGGGAGGTACCCAGGAGGCGAACCGACAGCACTGTGTCGGGGAGCGCACAATCCGACAGTCGAGCATTCGATTGACGGAATATGGGCAGGAAAGTATTCGCGGCGCGCTTTTGAAATCAGCACCTAAGTGCCGGGCCTGAGAAAGCTGCATTGCAACTGTACTTATTTGATCGAGGCAAGAACAAGCTCAAAATTCAATCGATACATCGACCTTCTTTTCCAATCTCCCGAGTTGAGCAGCCGTAGCAATCGTATTCGACTGGATGGCGGCTGACTTTCTCCAGGCTCGGTAACCTGCTGAATTTGTCCTTCGGATGTTCCCGCTCAGTTGGCACGACTTTTGAACTCACCGTCGTGAGGCGGCAAGAGCTGCCCGCCAAAATTGATGCTGTTATGGGGGAGGTCGAAATTCCAGTTTTGTCTTTTATCGTCTTTGGGACCGAGCGTGTTGATGCGCCCGCTTGGAAACTATGAGACGTTTCCCCGTCCATGGGCGCGGCGCCACTTGTCGCGACGTTTTCGCCTTCACTGTTCGCCTCTGGAACAGGCAGCCGGCCCGGCTCGCGATCATCATGACCGCGATGCTCGCCTCCACGCTGGCTGACGTGTTGATGCCGCTCTATTCTGGCCGACTTATCGACGCTGTTTCTCGTGCTGCTAATGCGGCAGCACCAGCTTCGGCAGCTGTTGCAGCATTCTCTGTACCGATTGCATTGGCACTCGGTTCCATTGCCATGCGCCACGTCGCCTTAATTGGCCTGAACGACTTGGTGTTGAAAATGATTTCCGACGTCGCGACCGAAGCGTTCCATCATGTGCAGCGCTTTTCGACAGACTGGCATGCAAACAGCTTCGCCGGCTCGACAGTGCGCAAGATAACGCGCGGCATGTGGGCGCTCGACCTCCTCAACAGCACGATACTCGTCACGCTGCTCCCGTCGTTTGTCATCTTGATCGGCTCGACGGTGCTGCTCGGCTGGCACTGGCCGGTCATGGGCGTGATCTTTGCTTGCGGCTCTCTCGTCTACCTTGCGTTTTCGATTTCGCTGTCGCTCGGCTATGTCGCGCCAGCGGCGAGCCTTGCCAACCGATGGGACACAAGGCTCAGCGGCGCGCTTGCGGACGCGGTCAGTTGCAACGCTGTGGTCAAGGGCTTCGGCGCAGAGGTTCGCGAAGACGAGCGGCTTGCAAACATCATGACGAAATGGCGGCACCGCGCGCGCCGGAGTTGGGTGCGCGGAACGATCATCGGCTCAACCCAAGGCGTAACTTTGGTTGCGCTCAGGGTGGCGGTGGTCGGATATGCCCTGCTTCTGTGGTCGCATGGACAGGCAACGCCGGGCGAGATAGCATATGTTCTCACGTGCTTCATCGTCCTGCAGGGCTATCTGCGTGATGCCGGCATGCATGTCCGCAACGTGCAGCACTCGGTTAATGAGATGGAAGAACTAGTGGCCATCCACAATCAGCACGTGGATGTTGCCGATCGTCCAGAGGCCAAGCCGATCCGGATCACGAAGGGCCGTATCGATTTCGAGAACGTCCACTTCCGCTACGCCAACCATCCCCTGCCGCTCTATAGCGAATGTTCGCTGTCGATTGAAGCTGGCGAAAGGGTTGGGTTGGTTGGACCCTCCGGTTCCGGCAAGACAACATTCGTGAAGCTGATCCAGAGACTCTACGACCTGAGCGGCGGCCGGATCCTGATAGACGGTCAGGACGTCTCCGAGGTGACCCAAGAGTCCCTTCGTTCGCAGATCGCGATCGTGCAGCAGGAGCCGATCCTGTTTCACAGGTCGCTTGCCGAGAACATCGCCTATGGCCGGCCTGGCGCGAGCCGGGCCGAGATCGAGCAAGCGGCACGGCTGGCAAGTGCCCACGAATTCATCGCGCCCCTGCCGAAGGGCTGTGGGACATTGGTCGGCGAAAGGGGTTTGAAGCTCTCCGGCGGCGAGCGCCAGCGCGTGGCGATCGCGCGCGCCTTCCTCGCGAACGCGCCGATCCTTATTCTGGACGAGGCCACATCGAGCCTCGATTCGGAATCCGAGGTGCTCATTCAACAAGCGGTGGATCGGTTGATGGTGGGCCGAACCACACTCGTCATCGCACACCGGCTGTCGACGGTCCGCTCGCTCGATCGGCTGCTCGTCTTCGACCGTGGCCGCATCATGGAGGACGGCGATCATGCCGCGCTGATCAATCTCGATGGTGGCATTTACCGCCGCCTGTTCGAACGGCAGGCGTTGGAGCTAGCGAAGGGCCTGGCCTGAGCGCCAACCGGATTGCGCGACGCGCCGAGCCGTTGCCGGAGAGGCGTGTGGCAGTGAGGCCTTACCGACGAGCGGCGGGCGTTACGGCCGGCAAAACCAGCACGGCCGGAACTATCCGCCAAGCGGGCGAGCGGGAATGCACCACGTCTAAGCTTCGGCGAATGCGCGCAGTTACACGCGGGCACCGAATTGTCGCGCCTAACGGCGCACGCACCAAAAGGGCGGGAATGTCGACGGCCCGGCCCTCGCCGTTACCCACATTTTGCCAAAGGAAGCGAAGTCAACGCACATTGAGAGGGCGGTGCTTCCCGGCCGGCTGGGATCCCTGTCGCTGGCCCAACCTACCGCACGCCGACCACGTCAACGCTTCAAAGTCCCTTCGGTTCGCAAAGTCGTCCCCTTGGAGACCCGGAAGCGCAGGAGCTCCGACCGCAGTCTTCGCTCAACTCTGGCCATCTGCTCCGGGATTGGATTCCGTTCCCTTGCTAGCACAGTGGCAGCTGAGGACGAACTCGCCGGCCTCGTGTCTTTCTATTACGGCCAACGGGCTTAGGAAGAGATTGGATTCGCCGGCCCTCTGCGGAGCGAATGAACAGTTCTACAGATCATCGACGTCCGCGAAAAAGAGCACGCAGCCGAAATAGCAGGCCTGAAGCAGCAGCGAACAGGCCAGCGTCGTGACGACTGCCACACGGAGCGAATCCAAAGCGAAGTAAATCATCGACGCATTGCTGCACAGGACCAGCCCCACGAGCCGACAAAAAGATGAAGTGCAACGCCGTTCTCCTGGTTTTCGCCAGATCATGTTGCGAGCTCGTCGGCCGCAACATGCGTCTGGCAGTTCTTGGGGCAGACGCGGCCGCAGGCTCCGCAGCCTATGCAGCGGCCGGCATCATCGACAACCATGATCATGCGATTGAGCTTGCCGTCGAAATCGTCGTCCTCGTCATCG
>NZ_RZPH01000209.1:0-7133 GCF_004022825.1 Mesorhizobium sp. M7A.F.Ca.CA.004.04.2.1 | reverse complement strand
CTTTACCTCTATCGCCGCGAGAGCGATTTTGCCGCTGGCGCCGGCGGCCGGGCAATGCGCGCTGGGTTTGGCATCCACCAAGAGGTGCTGACTCCCGAAGAGGTGGCGGCGCTTGAGCCGGGCCTGCCGGCGACAGCAGCGCATGGCGTGTATTTTCCCGACTCGATCAATGTCACCGATCCGGCAATGGTGATGCGGCGGTTGCTGGGCGCGGTGAGTGCCCGTGGTGCATCGGTGAAGCAGGCTGAGATCACCGGACTGCAGGTCGAGGCTGACGGTGTCCAGCTCAGCGGACCCGGCGTTCGCATCAAGGCTGGCACGGTGGTGATCGCCGCCGGTGCACGGTCGCGCGCACTGGCCGCGCAGGCCGGCGACAGGATTCCGCTCGAGACCGAGCGCGGCTATCATCTGGAATTCCAGACCGACGCGCCGCTGCTCAACCGACCTGTCTGTCCCGTCGATCTTGGTTTCTACCTGACGCCGATGGCTGGCCGCTTGCGGGTCGCCGGCACCGTCGAACTCGGCGGCCTGGTCGCGCCGCCAAATCCGCGCCGGCTGGCGCTGCTTGACCGTGGCGCCAGGCAAATTTTTCCCAGGCTCGGCTCGCCTGCCTCGCAATGGCTCGGCTTCCGGCCGTCCCTGCCGGATTCCAGGCCGGTCATCGGCGCTTCGCGCGGCAGCTCCCGCGTAATTCATGCTTTCGGGCACGGCCATCTCGGCCTGACGCTGGCTCCGATCACCGCGCGGCTGGTCGCCGACTTGATCGGCGGACGCGGCGATCCGGCTCGGCTCGCACCTTTCGCGGCGGGCCGTTTCGGCCGTTGATCGACCGATGCCCTCGATCTGAGTTAGTGCGCGAAAACCTGCTCCAGCGAGCGAAAACCCTTGAATTCCAGGGCATTGCCCGAGGGGTCGCGGATGAACAGCGTTGCCTGTTCGCCGGGTTCGCCCTTGAAACGCACCATCGGCCGTTCCAGCCAGTCGATGTCGTCGCGCGCCTCCAGCCGCGTCGCCAGGCGCTGCCAGTCGTCCATCAGCAGCACCGCGCCGAAATGCGGAATCGGCACGACAATGCCGTCGACCCTGCCGTCACTGGGGGCCTGTGCGGCCTGCGGACGCAGATGCGCCGACATCTGGTGGCCGTAGAGGTCGAAATCGACCCAGGTCGCCGATGAACGGCCGATCGCACAGCCCAGCACCTCGCCATAGAAAACGCGGGTTTCATCGAGATCACGGACCGGGAAGGCGAGATGGAAAGGCGTCATCGAAATGCTCCGTGCAAGCTGCGAACCCATTTTGCGTCACAGGGTTCGCGGTTTTGAACCGCCCACCCTGCATTTTGATTGAAGCCTATGCCATTGCACAAGCCGGACCGGAACAATAGATGGGTGGGCAACGGCCGCACACCGGCCGCACCAGCAGGATTTCAGGCATGACCGATATATCAGACGCAGCAAAATTGACCGACCGCGTCGCGGCTCTGGTCGAGGCTGCCAAAAAGGCCGGCGCCGATGCCGCCGACGCGGTGGCCGTGCGCGGCCGCTCGACCGGCGTGTCGGTGCGTCTCGGCAAGGTCGAGGCTACGGAAGCCTCCGAGAGCGAGGATGTGGCGCTGCGTGTTTTCGTCGGCGGCCGCGTGGCGAGTGTCTCGGCGACAGCGGCGTCCGACCCGAAAACGCTGGCCGAACGCGCTGTTTCCATGGCGAGAGTCTCGCCTGAGGATCCCTATCAGGGGTTGGCCGACCCGGCATTGCTGGCCAAACAGACACGCGATCTCGATCTGTTCGACGCCACCGAGGTGTCCGCCGACCAGTTGAAGGAAGCCGCATTGGCGGCGGAGGCGGCAGCGCTTGGCGTCAAGGGCGTGACCAATTCGGCCGGCGCCAGCGCCGGTGCCGGCCTCGGCGGCCTGGTGCTGGCCACCTCGCACGGCTTCCTCGGCCACTATGTCGGCTCGCGGTTCTCGCGCTCGGCCAGCGTCATCGCCGGCGAGGGCACCGGCATGGAGCGCGACTATGAATTCTCATCGCGCCAGCACTTTGCCGATCTCGATGCGCCCGAGGACATCGGCCGCAAGGCCGGAGAACGCGCGGTGCGCCGCATCGGCGCGCGCAAGGCAGCGACCGGGCCGGTCGACGTGGTGTTGGACCCACGCGTCGCGCGCGGCATCGCCGGCCATCTGGCCGGCGCCATCAACGGCGCCTCGGTCGCGCGCAAGACCTCGTTCCTGCGTGACATGATGGGCAAGCAGGTGGCCGCCTCCGCCATCACCGTCACCGACGAGCCGCTCCGGTTGCGTGGCCAGGCCTCACGGCCGTTCGACGGCGAAGGCGTCGAAGGCGAAAAGCTGTTGATGGTCGAGAAGGGCGTGCTCAACCATTGGTTCCTGTCGACCTCGGCCGCAAGGGAACTGGGCCTCGTCACCAACGGCCGCGGCGCCCGCGGCGGCTCTTCCGTGACGCCATCCTCCACCAATCTCGCCATCGAGCCGGGCGAGCGGTCGCCGGAAGAGCTGATCAGATCGCTCAAGACCGGCTTCTATGTCACCGAGGTGTTCGGCCAGGGCGTCGACATGGTCACCGGCGAATACAGCCGTGGCGCCTCGGGTTTCTGGATCGAGAACGGCGAGCTGGCCTATCCGGTCGCCGAGGTCACCATCGCCTCGAACCTGAAAACCATGTTCCTCAACATGGTGCCGGCTGATGACCTCGACCGTAATTTCGGCACCGCCGCCCCAACGCTCCTGATCGAAGGCATGACCCTTGCCGGAGCATGACCTCACCATAGCCGGGGCCACCGAAGATTTGCCGCTGCTGCGCGATGCCGCCCGCGAGGCGGGGCTCATCGCCATGCGCTACTTCGGCAACAGCCCGCAAGTCTGGATGAAGGGCGGCACATCGCCGGTCAGCGAGGCCGACCATGCCGCCGACGCCTACCTGCGCGAAACGCTGCTGGCGGCGCGACCGGATTATGGCTGGCTGTCGGAAGAGACCGTCGACGATCCGGTCCGGCTTTCGGCACGCCGCACCTTCGTCGTCGACCCGATCGACGGCACGCGCGGTTTTCTGGAAGGCCAGCGCACCTGGTGCGTCAGCGTCGCCGTCGTCGAGCGTGGCCGTACGCTGGCCGGCGTGCTGGAATGCCCGGCGATGGAGGAAACCTATTGGGCGCTGCCGGGCCAGGGCGCCTTCCGCAACGGCAAGCGCATTGCGGTTCGCAAGCTGGCGGAAACAGCCGAGATTTCCGGGCTGAAGCAGTTGACCGACCTGATGCCGGCCGAATGGCAGGCGCGGCTGAAGCGAGCGCCCTACAGCCCTTCGCTGGCTTATCGGCTGGCGATGATCGCCAATGGCGCGCTGGATGCCACTTTCGTCAAGCCGAATGCGCATGACTGGGATATTGCGGCGGCCGACCTCATCCTGCGCGAGGCCGGCGGCCAGCTGCTCGACCAGCACGGTCGCGCTCCACTATATGCCGGCGAGGTGACCCGCCACGGCGCCCTTGCTGCCGGCAGCGGTGAATTGCTGGCCGTGCTCGCCGGCGTCATCGCCGGCCTGGACGCGTGAAGGCGTTTTCCCCGGCGAGATGAATTCATCTCGCCCTAAAGGTTCCAAAGTTGGCGGCTTTGGTCTAGACCTGTGACAAACTCACGATATGTGAAGGACCGACATGGCCGCGGAAGACGGAAAGAAACAGCTTTTGCATCTGGTGTTCGGTGGCGAACTCAAGAAGCTTGGCGGCACCGAATTCCGCGATCTCGAGGGCCTCGATATCGTCGGCATCTATCCGGACTATCAATCCGCGCACACGGCGTGGAAAGCCAAGGCGCAAGCCAGCGTGGACAACGCCCACATGCGTTACTTCGTCGTTCATCTGCACCGGCTGCTGGACCCCGACAACAAGGTTGCCGGTTGACTTCGATGGAGCATGACCTGGCGAAAGGGCCAGCAAGCGATGCCGCGCCCACGGGCAGGGGACGCAGCCGCACGACCAAGGCCTTCTGGCGCAAGATTCGCCAACCGCTGGCGCAGTCGCGATTCGTCAAGAACGCCATCGCCAGCCTGTTCGCCCAGTTCGTGCGCTTCGTGCGCCTCACCAATCGCGTCGTCGAGGGATCGGCACGGTTTTCGGGCGGTGCCTATACCGAATTCGAGCCTGGCATCATCGCCTTGTGGCATGGCCAGCATCTGCTGACGCCAGCCTATTACCCCAAGCGCAAGCCGCTGGTCGCCATGGTTTCGCGCAGCGCTGATGCCGAGCTCAACGCCTTGATGCTGGAAAAATTCGGCATCGAGGCGGTGCGCGGCTCCGGCGGGCGCGAAAATGCCAGGCATCTCGACAAGGGCGGGGCAAAAGCGCTTATCGCCCTGAAAAAGTCGCTCGCCGTCGGCAAGAACGTCGCCATGATCGCAGATATTCCGCACGGCACGCCACGAGACGCAGGGCTTGGTATCGTTCTCCTGGCTCGCCTCTCGGGCCGGCCGCTTGTGCCTGTCGCCATCACCACCAGCCGCCGCAAGGTACTGGAGAAGAGCTGGGACAAGACCACCATCAACCTGCCGTTCGGCCGTTCGTCGATCGTCATCGGTCAGCCGATCTTCGTGGCGGCCGGCGCCGATGAGGCCGAAATGGAGCGCAAGCGCCAGGAAGTGACGACCGCGCTCAATGCCGCGACCGCCGAGGCCTACCGTCTCGTGGATGCTCCGCGATGAGCGGCCGCTGGGCGCGAGCCATGCTGTCGGCATACCGTTTCGCGGGTGCGGCCGCCTATCCGCTGGTCGGGCCCTATGTTGCCTGGCGCACCTCGCGCGGCAAGGAAGACCGCTACCGCCGCCGCGAGCGCTATGGCGTCGCCGGACGCGCGCGCCCCGACGGGCCGGTGATCTGGATCCACGCCGCGAGCGTCGGCGAGACCATCGCCGTCGTGCCGCTGGTCGAAAGCATTCTCGACTACGGCGTCAACATCGTGCTGACGACCGGCACGGTCACCTCGGCGCAGGTCGCCGATGAGCGTCTCGGTGACCGGATCATCCACCAATACGTACCGCTCGATCTCAAGCCGGCGGTCAGCCGGTTCCTCGATCACTGGCAGCCGGATCTGGCGATCATCGCCGAATCCGAAATCTGGCCGATGACCATCCTCGAGCTTGGCGCGCGCCGCGTGCCGCAGGTGCTGGTCAATGGCAGGCTCTCCGACCGCTCGTTCAAGTCGTGGAAGAAACGGGCCAACATCGCCGAGGCGTTGTTCGAGAACCTGGCTCACGTCGTGGCGCAGTCGGATGTCGATGGCGAGCGGTTTCTGGCGCTCGGCGCCCGGCCGGTCACCGTGTCGGGCAATCTCAAGGTCGATACCTCGCCGCCGCCCGTCGACGAACGGGCGCTGGCGACGCTGCGGCGGCAGATAGGCACGCGCCCGACCTGGGCGGCGATCTCGACCCATGACGGCGAGGAAGTGGTCGCGGCTGAAGTCCACGCGACGCTGCACAAACGCCACCATGGTCTTCTGACGATCGTCGTTCCGCGTCATCCCGATCGCGGCGAGGCGCTTGCGGCGCAGATTTCCGGCATGGGCCTGAAGGTCGCGCGGCGAAGCAAGGGCGACAGGATAGCCGCCGACACGGATATATTGCTCGGCGACACGATCGGCGAGATGGGACTCTATCTCCGGCTGACCGAAATCGCCTTCGTCGGCCGCTCGCTGACCTCCGAGGGTGGCCAGAACCCGCTGGAACCGGCCATGCTCGACACCGCGGTTCTCGCCGGGCGCAATGTTCAGAATTTTCGCGAGGCCTACCAGCGTCTCCTCGACAGCGGCGGCGCCAAGCTGGTGCGCGATCGCGACATGCTGGCCGGCGCCGTCAATTTCCTCCTGACCAACGAAGTGGCGCGCCACGAGATGATGGCGGCGGGTGTGGCGACCGTCGACGAGATGCGTGGCGCGCTGGCGCGCACGCTGAAATCGCTTGAGCCCTATATCCAGCCGCTGGTCGTCAAGTCGCGCCTGAAGGGCGCGAACGGTCGCTAGCGTGGCCTCTGAAGCACCACCATTCTGGTGGGAAGAGCCGGACTGGCGGGTCCTGGCACTGTCGCCGCTATCGGCCATCTATGCCGCCGCCGCCGGCCGCGGCATGCGGCGGGCCAAGCGCGAGAAGATCGAAGCACCCGTTCTGTGCATCGGCAATTTCACGGTTGGCGGCACCGGCAAGACACCGGTGGCCATCGCGCTCGCCGAGCAGGCGAAGCGAATGCATCTGAAACCCGGCTTCCTGTCGCGCGGCCATGGCGGCTCGTTCGCCGAGCCTCACGTGGTCGATATCGACCATGACAGTGCCAGGCATGTCGGTGACGAGCCGCTGCTGCTCGCCGAACACGCGCCGGTGGCGGTGACGCCGAACCGCGCCGCCGGCGCCCGGCTGCTGTTGGAACGGCATGGCTGCGAATTCCTGATCATGGACGATGGGTTTCAGAGCGCCCGCATCCACATCGATTATGCGCTGGTCGTCGTCGATGCGCGCTACGGAATTGGCAATGGCCGCGTCATTCCGGGCGGGCCGCTCAGGGCCAAAATCGTCGACCAGTTGGTCTTCACCAGCGGGCTGTTGAAAATGGGCGAGGGCACTGCCGCCGACAGCGTGGTCCGCCAGGCGGCACGCGCCGGCCGGCCGATCTTCGAGGCCCATACAGAGCCAAGCGGCAAGGCAGGGCTTGCCGGCAAGCGGTTCCTCGCCTTCGCCGGTATCGGCCATCCCGAGAAATTCTTCGACACGGTGCGCGAAGCCGGCGGCGAACTGGCGTTGACGCGGCCGTTTCCGGACCACCATTTCTTTGCCGAGGACGAACTTGCCGAGTTGGCGGCGACCGCACGCACTGAGGGGCTGGTGCTCATCACCACCGCCAAGGACGCGGCCCGGCTGCGCCACGGCGCCCCACAGGACTTTCTCGACCGGCTCGAGGTGCTGGAGATCGACACTGTCTTCGAACTCGATCACGTTCCCGAGCGCATCATCGACGAGACGCTCGATGCCTGGCGCCAGCGCAAGCTGAAGGGTTAACCGCGTTTACGCAGCTCCGGATGCATCTCGATTTCGCGGCGCAGCGAGGCGGTGGCGCTGATGTACGGCTCCTGCCTGGCG
>NZ_RZPH01000208.1:0-7152 GCF_004022825.1 Mesorhizobium sp. M7A.F.Ca.CA.004.04.2.1 | reverse complement strand
CGCTCGTGCCGCTTGAACCGGAACCGCCGGCAGCCGTCGGGGTCGATGACCTGGCCGACGTGCACAAGGAAACCAGCGAGGCGGTGACATCGCTCGCGGCAGTCGTCGCCGGGCGTTCCGACATCGCCGCGGCAAAGCGGGCGGCGGTTCGCGAGATCGACGAAGGCATCAGCTCGCTCTACCGGGCGCGCCGGAAGGTGGCAGCGTGATGGCCAGCCTTGCCCGCCGTGACCCCGAAGAGCGCGCCGACAGCTTTTACCGGTTCTCGGTGAAGTGCGACCGGTTGACGAACCTCAAGATCGAAGCCGCCGCGCGCAAGGCGGGGGTCAGCTCTACGACCTTCGTGCAGCGGCACTTCGAAGCGATCGTTGACGAGCCGCCGGATGACACCGGCTTTTGCGCCGATGCGTTCGCCCGCCAGCACGGCGTTTCGAGCCAGGCCGCAAAGCTGTGGAACGTCATGCGCAGGGAAGCCAATGCCGCAGGCGTGGTGAGCGGCGGCCTGCGCGAGTTCGCCAGCGCCGCCAGGATCAGTGCCGGGCATGGCAGCGACTACATGGCCGAGCTGATCGACACCGGCCTAGTCACAACCGTGGTGCGACCGGCGTCGCGCAACCCCGGGTCCTATCGCATGGCGAAGGTGTCCTGATGTTCGACCGCCGCGCCCACATCGCAGAGCGTATCAACGCCGCCATCGATATCCGCGATGGCGGTTTCAGCACGCCGTGCTGGTTCTGGACTATGGGCGACAGCGGCACCGGTCGCGGCGGCGGCTATCCTCGCATGAAGCTGAACGACCGCACGGTCGCCGCTCACATAGTCAGCTTCACCAATGAATTCGGCTATGTGCCGCGCAACAAGCAGATCGACCACAAGTGCCACAACCGGCGCTGCGTCAATCCGGATCATCTGGAGATGGTCAGTCACATCGAAAACCAGAAACGGCGTGACGCCGCCAACGGCGTGGTGCGGCGGAAGCGCAGGCGGCGGAAGGCGGTGAAGAAATGAAGGCCCTCCCTGGGAAAATCCAAGTCGTCGACATGGCCACGGGTGAGGTGACCGAAGATCGGGAGGCCTCTTGTGGCCTCATGCCTCCCGCGTTGGACGCGTGTCATGTGTGCGGCCATCGTCCAGCGCACGGTTCAGACGAGCCGCACAACGCGCAAAGCCTCTACTACCAGTATGCGTTCTATGCCGATAACGGCCGCTGGCCGACCTGGCGAGACGCGATCGCGCACTGCTCGACGCCTGTTCGCGAGGGGTGGGAAGCGGAGCTTCGCAGGCGTGGCGTGTGGCCTGCCGAAGAGGTGGCCAAGTGAGCGACCTTCTAGCGCACCCGCTGGCCGAACTGTTTCCGATGCTGTCGGAGCAGGAAATGCACGAGATGGCCGACGACATCGTCACCTATGGCCAGCGCGAGCCGATCGTGCTGCTGGACGGCAAGATACTGGACGGGCGCAACCGCTATGCCGCGTGCGTTTTCGCCGAGGTCGAGCCGGTCTTGGTCGACTATGACGGCGATGATCCGCTCGGCTTCGTGCTGTCGCTGAACTTGCACCGCCGGCATCTGTCGGAGAGCCAACGCGCCATGGTGGCGGCGCGGCTGGTCGACTGGGATATCGGCATCAACCAGAGCACCGCCGGGTCAGCAAATTTGCCGACCCGGGAGGCAGCTAGACGGCTGTCGATTTCGGAACGCGCGGTGATCGCCGCCAAGCGCATTCGAGACCATGGTGCGGCCGAACTGATTGAGGCCATCCGCGACGGCCGGGTTTCCGTGCACGCCGGCGAGGCGCTGTCCGACCTGGCTGTCGAGGCGCAGCGTGAGGTGCTGGCGCGCGAGGAAAAGCACATCGTGGCGCGGGCGAAAGAGATCCGTGCCGAGCGGCAGAAGCTGCGCCACGCCGTGCGGCTGACGCATATGGACATGGTGCGGGCCAACGGCCGAGCCACGGCGCCGGGCAAGCTCAAGCGCACCTATCCGGTCGGCTATCTCGATTGTCCGTGGAAATATGGTGTCCGCTCGGAAGTGACGGGGCGCGAAAAGAGCGCCGAAAACCACTATCCGACGATGACGACCGACGAGATCATCGATCTGTTGAAACAGCTCGATCCGTTCAGCGAAAACGCCGTCATCTATTGCTGGGCGACCAACCCGATGCTGCTCGACGGGTTGCGGGTGCTGGCCGAGCTCGGCTTCACCTATGTGCATCACTGGATCTGGGACAAGGAAGTTGCCGGCACCGGCTATTGGGGCCGCGACCGTCACGAAATCCTGCTCATCGGCCGCCGCGGCGATGTCGCCGCGCCCTTGCCTGGCTCGCAGCCGGAGACGGTGCACCGCGAGCGCAAGACAAAGCATTCCGCCAAGCCGGATTTCTTCGCCGAGACGATCGAGCGGCTTTTCCCCGGAGTGGCCAAGATCGAACTGTTCTGCCGCGCGCCACGGCCGGGCTGGGATCATTGGGGCTTTGAGGTTGGAGATTTGCCGGAAGCGGCAGCCGAGAAGGTGGGCGGGGTTGCCAGTGCCTGCAGCGCCTTAGTCATGCGGAGAGAACTGGACGTGAACGCCAGCGAGAATGGCGTGACAGCCGGAGAGACGGGTAGCGACACCTGCGAGCGAGCAGCCGCCGAAAGTGGTGCGACAGCCGGAGAGACGGCACCTGTTTCCAAACGAGGGCGCCCGCGCAAGGCGGTGCCGGCATGACCGAATTTACGAAACATCTCGCCTTCGCCCGCGCCGACGCGCTTGAGCTGCGTAGCTTGCTCAAGCGGACTGAGGATATCCCGCCGGATCAAATGGCTGCTCACCTGGCGGCCCTGCGCGTTCAGCACGCGATGATTGGCCGTGATCTGGACAGGCTCCAGAAGGCGGTGCCCGCCTTCGCCAAGGCTACGGAGGGCAGGCCGGCATGACGATCCGTTACATGAACGTGCCTCTGGCGCCCGACTGGATGAAGATTGCGAAACGCTTCTTCGCCAGGATGATCACTGAGGGGGCGATCGATGCCGGACGGGAGAAACTGACAGGCTTCGAATGGGGCGTGTTCGCGCTCGAAGGAACGGGGCAGCGGTCAAAGCCGGTCGGCATGGCGATCTACTACCAGCCGGAAGGCCATGACCTGGTCTGGCTCGATCTGCTCTATGTCGAGCCGTCGCATCGTGGCCTCGGCATCGCCACGGCCCTGATCGAGCGCACGTCCGCAGCGGCTGCGACGATGGGCGCGGGGCGACTGGATTTCGGCGCGCTCTGTCACAACACCCGGATGTTCGCCCTGGCCGAGAAATGCGGCTTTGCCCAGATTGCGGTGCAGTTCGGGCGCGACATCAAGGCGGTGCCGGCATGAACGCGCTCGCCTCCGACGATCCCTACCTGACCTTCCTGCGCGGCAAGATGCAGCTGGCGAAAGCCGACGGCTTCGATGTAGCACTCGACGACATCAACCCGGCCGGTGCCCCGCATTGCCGGGCGATCGTGCGCTGGGCGCTGAAGGGCGGCAGCCGCGGCATCTTCGCGTCGTTCGGGCTGCACAAGACGTTCATGCAGATCGAGCTGATGCGCCTGATCGGCAAGTTCGCGCCCGGGCTGCGATTGATCGTCATTCCGTTGGGGGTGCGGCATGAGTTCTTCGCCGAGGCGGCGGAGCGGTTCCAGGGTGAATTCGGCGTCACGCTGAAATTCATCCGCAGCGATGCCGAGGTCGACAGCGCCGACACGATCTACCTGACCAATTATGAAAGCGTGCTGGCCGGCAAGATCGACGCGTCGCGCTTCGTTGCCGCCAGCCTGGACGAGGCGGCGGTGCTGCGCGGCTATGGCACCAAGACGTTCCAGACATTCCTGCCGCTGTTCAAGGCGGTGCGCTTCAAGTTCGTCGCCACGGCGACGCCGTCGCCGAACCGGACCAAGGAACTGATTCACTATGCCGGCTTCCTCGGCATCATGGACACCGGCCAGGCGCTGACGCGGTTCTTCCAGCGCAATTCGGAGACGGCCGGCGACCTGACGCTGTTCCCGCACAAGGAAGATGAGTTCTGGCTGTGGGTGCACAGCTGGGCGGTGTTCCTGCAATCGCCGTCGGATCTCGGCTTTCCCGACGACGGCTATGTGCTGCCGGCGGTGACGGTGAACTGGCACGAGGTGCCGATCGACCATTCGACGGCCGGTTACGACCGCGATGGGCAAGGCCTGCTGATCCGCAACACGGCGCTCGGCGTGGTGCAGGCCAGTGCCGCCAAGCGCGACAGCCTGGCAGCCCGCATCGACAAGATGAGCGCGCTGCTTGCCGAGGATCCTGCTTCGCACGCCCTGCTGTGGCACGACCTCGAGGATGAGCGGCGGGCGATCGAGGCGGTGGTGCCGGGCGTGCGCTCGATCTATGGCACGCAGGGGCTGGACCCGAACGAACAGAACGCCATCGGCTTCAAGGACGGCAAGTTCAAATACCTGGCCACCAAGCCGGAAATGTCGGGGGCCGGCAACAATTTCCAGAAACACTGCCACTGGGCGATCTTCGTCGGCGTCGGCTTCAAGTTCCATGACTTCATCCAGGCGGTGCACCGCATCGTGCGCTTCGGCCAGCTGCAGGAATGCCGCATCGACATCATCTTCTCGGAAGCCGAGCGCGAGGTGCGCCGCAACTTGGAAGGCAAATGGGCCGAGCATGAGCGGCTGATGGCGCGCATGGCGGAGATCATCCTCCGCTATGGACTCGACGGCCTGCCGCTCGACGACGTGCTATCACGCTCGATCGGCGTCGCTAGACGTGAAGAGCGCGGCGACATGTTCGTCATCGCCCACAATGATGCGGTGCTGGAGGCGCGCCAGACGGCAAGCGCCAGCGTCGGCGAGATCGTCACCTCGATCCCGTTCGCCAACCACTACGAATACACGGCGAGCTACAACGACTACGGCCACACCGACGACAACGACCATTTCTGGGCGCAGATGGACTTTTTGACGCCGGAGCTGCTGCGCATCCTGCAGCCCGGCCGGCTGGCCTGTATCCATGTCAAGGACCGGGTGCTGTTCGGCTCGGTGACCGGTGAAGGCGTGCCCACCGTGTCGCCGTTCCACGCCGAGGCGATCTTCCACTATCTGAAGCACGGCTTTCAGTACATCGGCATGATCACCATCGCCACCGACGTGGTGAAGGAGAACAACCAGACCTACCGGCTGACCTATTCCGAGATGATGAAGGACGCCACCAAGATGGGCGTCGGCTGTCCGGAATATGTGCTGCTGTTTCGCCGGCCGCAGAGCGACCTGTCGCGCGGCTATGCCGACCAGCCGGTGGCGCATGCAAAACCGCTGGTGGTTGCGGCCGATGGCCAGCACGAGCGCTGGAGCGATGGCGACCGCCGGCCGCAGGTGCCCGACAGCGGCTACACGCTGGCGCGCTGGCAGCTCGACGCGCACGCCTTCTGGCCGTCGTCAGGCGACCGGCTGCTGACCACCGATGAGCTTGTACGGCTCGGGCCGAAGCCGCTGCGGACGCTGTTCCAAAAAGTCTCGGAAGAGGCGATCTACGATTTCGAGATGCATGTGAAGCTGGGCGAGGAACTGGCCGCGCGCGACAGCCTGTCGAAGACCTACATGACGCTCGATCCGCCTTCGAAGCATCCGGCAATCTGGACGGACGTGGTGCGCATGCTGACGCTGAACGGGCAGCAGGCGTTCCGCAACCTGGAAAAGCATGTCTGCCCGCTGCAGTTCGACATCGTCGACCGGCTGATCGACCGCTACTCCAATCCCGGCGACATCGTCTACGACCCGTTCGGCGGGCTGATGACCGTGCCCTATCGCGCCATCCTGAAGGGCCGGCGCGGGCAGGCCTCCGAACTTTCCGACACCTATTTTCGCGACGGCACGCGCTACTGCCGCGAGGCGGAAGCCAAGCGCGCCGTGCCGACCATGTTCGACATGCTGGGCATTGATGAGATCGACCAGGCCGTCGAGGCGAAGGGCAAGCAGAAATATCGCGAGGCCGTGGCGGAAACGATCGCCGAGGCGCGAACCACCAACCGGCGCACGTTGCGGGCACTGCGTGATCGGTTGCTCACCCTGTCCGATGACGACCTTGCACGCGAATGGAACGGGTTCGACGACGGCTTGCTCTACGCCTACGGCGAGGATGGCGATGAGCTTGTGATCGGTGGCAATGTTGCGGAGGCGGCGGAGTGACCTTCCTTGGCTGCGAAACGATCTATGGCACCGACGGCGAGTATTCGACGCCGTACATGACCCGTCTATGGTTTGGCCGGCTGCGCCTGCACATCTTCCATCGTGGCGATGCCGATCCCAATCCTCATGACCATCCGTGGGATTTCTGGACGTTCCCGCTGACCAGCTACGTCGAGGAGTTCACGCTCCCGATACTCGAAAGTGATCGCGATCATGCCGAGTTGCCAATGGTGGCCCTCAAGATGGGATGGGCTACCAAGCGAAGGCTGGTTCGCGCGTTTCGCATCCACCACCGCAATGCCAGATACCTGCACAGGGTTCTGGGGCGCTTCTCAGGAGAATGGTGGCACGACTGGCCCGGGCGGGTGCGTGGAGCCCCGCCTCTGCCGTGTTTCGATGGGCGCAAGATCATCACCATCGTCTGGACTGGGCGACCATCACGAAAGTGGGGATTTTTCCGCTACCGTGACGGTACCTGGTGTTGGACGCCGTGGCGGGAATACATCTTTGGCGGCGGAAAGCACGCACCGTGCGAGCCGCCCCAATACGATCCCGATAAGAATTCAGCAGGTTGTTATGCAGCCGCGATCGAGGCGAAGCGGCTCCGAGGAGATGCACATTATCCCGAGCCGAAAGAGCGCGCACCGGATCCTGAGACCGAACGCCAGTTGAAGGAGCTGAAGCGTGCGCTTGACCGCAAGCTGCGGGAGGCCGGCAATGGCTGACCCGTTCGACCGCGACCGCTTCGCCGCAACCGTGCGCCGCCGTCTTGACGGCGTCTCTGTCCGCCAAGCTGTGGACGCCTTCCCTGCGCTCAACGTCGCCATGATCACACGGGCCAAGCAGAGCCGCTCAAACCTGACGGTGGGCAGCTTCCTGACCCTTTGCAAGGCGCTTCGACTGCGACCGATGGATTTCTATCTCGCCGATGTGAAACGCCGCCGTGTGACGCGGAAAACACTGCTTAG
>NZ_RZPH01000207.1:0-7157 GCF_004022825.1 Mesorhizobium sp. M7A.F.Ca.CA.004.04.2.1 | reverse complement strand
ACATCGACCGCTGACGATCGGGTCCATCCCGGCCATGCGCGTAAGATGGCCGCCCGCCTGCAGGAAGCCGGCCATGCCAGGACGCTGTTCTTCGAGGAGACCGAGGGTGGTCATGGCGGGCGTGGCGACCGCCGGCCGCAGGCGGCGCAGACGGCGATGAAATATGTCTTCCTGCAGAGGGCGCTGACAGCCAAGGCCTAGACTCATTCCGTTATGGGCCAAGCAAAGGGTGGTTCTCCTCGACCAGCCTTTGCTCTAAGGTGCCAGCCATGGCTCTCGTCAGGATGTTGGTTGGCGCATTTGAGGCTCGCGCATTGCGGGTCGCGGTGACGCCGTCACCGCGTACGCTGCGCGCCGAGCTTTTGCGGCTGTGCGCCCGCATCGGCTATTCGCCACCTCTCTGCCTCTGAAGCATTCGCCCCGGCTTGCCGGATAGAATCCAGAGGGAAGATCAGACATGACCTATCAGAATTATTCGCTGAAGCAGCTTCAGCAGATCGACGCCGCGCATCATCTGCATCCGTTCACCGACCACAAGGAAATGCGCGGGGCCGGGTCGCGCATCATCACCCATGCCAATGGCCCTTTTATCTACGATTCCGAGGGGGCTGAAATCCTCGATGGCATGGCCGGGCTGTGGTGCGTCAACATCGGCTATGGCCGTGACGAGCTGGCCGAGGCCGCCTATGCCCAGATGAAGGAACTGCCTTATTACAACTCCTTCTTCAAATGCTCGACGCCGACGCCAGTGCTGCTGTCCAAGAAGCTGGCGGAGATCGCGCCAAAGCACGTCAACCAGGTGTTCTATGGTTCGTCGGGCTCGGAGGCCAACGACACGGCACTGCGTCTCGTGCGCCACTATTGGGTGCTGGAAGGCCAGCCGGAGAAGAACCGCATCATCTCGCGCAAGATGGCCTATCACGGCTCGACCGTTGCCGGCACCTCGCTCGGCGGCATGGATGGTATGCACAAGCAGCTCAACGGTGCGGTGCCCAACATCGTCCATGTGATGATGCCCTACGCCTATGAACTGGCGCTGCCGGGAGAGAGCGACCATGATTTCGGCCTGCGCGCGGCCGGGGCTGTCGAGGAGGCGATCCTCGAAGCCGGCGCCGACAAGGTTGCCGCCTTTATCGGCGAGCCGGTCATGGGGGCCGGTGGCGTGAAGATACCGCCGGCGAGCTACTGGCCGGAAGTGCAGCGCATCTGCCGCAAATACGATGTCCTGCTGATGCTGGACGAGGTCATCACCGGCTATGGCCGCACCGGCGAGTGGTTCGCTGCCCAGACGCTCGGTATCGAGCCCGATACGATCACCACCGCCAAGGCTCTGACCTCGGGCTATCAGCCGCTGTCGGCATTGCTGGTCGGCGACCGCATCGCCTCGACGCTGGTCGAGAAGGGCGGCGAGTTCAATCACGGCTACACCTATTCCGGCCACCCGGTGGCCTGCGCCGTGGCGCTGAAGAACCTCGAGATCATCGAGCGCGAAGGGCTGGTCGACCGCGTCCGGAACGACACCGGCCCTTACTTCGCCAAGGCGTTGCAGGAGCGCATCGCCGGACATGATCTGGTCGGCGAGGTGCGTTCGATCGGACTGATGGGCGCGATCGAGATCGTCAAGGACAAGGCGACCAAGGAGCGGTTCCTGCCGGCTGGAAGTGCGGCGGTAACCGTGCGGGATCATGCCATCGCGCACGGCATGATGCTGCGCGCCACCGGTGACACGATGATCCTGTCGCCGCCGTTGATCTGGACCCGTGATACGATCGATATGGCCTGCGATCGCATCTCGAAGGCGTTGGATCTGGCGCAAGCCGACCTGCGCAAGCGGTAGAACTCGACCCCTCGGCTGGGCGCTCCTCGGCGGGAGCGCCCAGCCTTGAGGCCATGCTGACGCGGGGAGCGAACGAATTCCACTACAAGCGCGTAGTGTGTGGGGCTGCGGCTGATTCGGCCGCGACAAGGGGTTTTGTTTCCATGAGAAAGACCGGCAAGAGCCGACGGACGCAAGAAGCGGCCAGCATCGGCGGCGACCTGATGCTGGCGCCGCTGGTGGCGATGATGCGGCTGCCGTTGATGGCCATGGATGGCGGGAGCAGTCAGCCATGGAGCACGGAGACCGCGCGTGCGGTAAACGAGAAGACCGCCGCTATGGCCGAAGGCGTGTTTGCGGCGCAAATGTCCTTCCTGCAATCGGCATCGCGGTTCTGGCCGGAAATCTTTTCCGGCCGCACGCCATCGCTGTTCAACGGGGTCGCGGCGGAGCGCTCGATCAGCGCCGCGCTGAAGCCGGCAAGCCGTGCCGTGAAAGCGAATTTTCGCCGGCTATCCAACAAGACCTGACAGAAGTTGCAGAACTTTGATTTTGCGCATTGACGGGCTCATGCGCTAGAATCAGTCGGTACGTCACCGATGGGGGACACGATGGCCGGACAACCGCTCAACCAGCCGGCTGAAATTCCAGCCGAACTCGACCGCTGGAACTGGGGCGCTTTCTTCCTCAACTGGATCTGGGGCATCGGCAACAGCACTTTCATCGCGTTACTGGCGCTGATCCCTGTCGTCAACATCATCATGATCATCGTGCTGGGCGCACGCGGCAGCCGCTGGGCCTGGCAGAACCGCGCCTGGCGCGACGCGGAACAGTTTCGCAAGACGCAACGCAACTGGGCAATCGCCGGCCTTGCCGTCTGGGTTGTCGGGATTGGCGGCTGCGCGACGATGGTGGGCAGCATTCCCTACGTCCTGAAAGGCAGCGATGCCTACCACATGACGATGGACAGGCTTCGCGCCGACGACCGCGTCAAGGCGGCGTTGGGTGATGATTTGACCGACAGTTTCTGGGTCGGCGGCCATCTCAACGTCAATGCGAATGGGGCCGGCGACGCCCAGTTCGGCATTCCGGTCCACGGCGCCAAGGGCAAGGGCACGGCCTACTCGACCGCTGTCCGGACAGCCGGCACATGGAGCCTGCGCCTGCTGGTCGTCAGGGTCGAAGGAGCCGACGCGCCGATCGTGCTGATCAACGAAGATCATGTCCCGATCCCGAATGCTGCAATCGGAATATAGCAGGGCAAAACGCAAAGAAGCAGCCTAAACGCGGGCGCGAAGGCTGACAGTTCGGCCGGCTTTGTGGCCCAACAGTCGGGTGACCACTGCTGCGTTCCAGACAAGGAAATATGCTGAAAAGCCGGATGCTGTCTGACAGTATGCGCATGCGTTCATGTGGACCGGTGGCAATTTCATACAAGGGCACGCGCATATGGTGAGTTCCTTTCGTGCGGTCGTGGTCGGTGGCGGCTGTGTGGGTGCAGGCATTCTCTACGGCCTGGCAAAGCGCGGCTGGACCGATGTGGCATTGCTGGAGCGAACGCAGCTTACGGCCGGGTCGACATGGCATGCCGCGGGGCTCATCCCTTCTTACGCGCGCAGCCGCAATGTCGGCCGCATGATCGCCAGGTCGATCGAAATCTATGAGGGGCTGGAGGCGGAGACGGGCCAGAACGTCGGCTGGCACAAATGCGGCCAGCTGCGCATTGCCAACACGCGCGACAGGCTGGACGAGTACAGAAGCTACATGGACGTTGCCGAGGTCCAGGGTGTGCGGGCCCGGATCGTATCGCCCGCGGAAGCGCGAGAAATCTGGCCGCTGCTCGACAACAACAGCATGCTGGGTGCCCTTTATCATCCCGATGACGGCCACATTGCACCCGCCGATGTCACCCAGGCCATGGCCAAGGGTGCACGCGACCGTGGCGCGAAGATCCATCTCGATACCGAGGTTGTGGGCTTCGAACGCATGCCGAGCGGCGAGTGGAGGGTCAAGACCTCACGCGGCGAGATCGTCTGTGAACATGTCATCCTTGCAACAGGCAATTACGCCCGCCAGACCGGCGCCATGCTTGGCCTGGACATTCCCGCGATCCCGATCCTGCATCAGTACTGGATCACCGAGGCGGTCCCCGAAATTGTGGAACGCAAGCGGCTTGGTCTTCCGGAAATGCCGATCCTCAGGGACGAGGGTTACGAGGGCTATCTGCGCGAAGAAGGCGACGGGCTGATGTTCGGTCCCTACGAGCGCACCGAGCAGCTCAAGCTGTTCGCTGAAAACGGCGTCCCGGAATGGTTCGGCGCCGATCTGCTCGATGAGGATTTCGATGCCGTGTCCTGGAACTGGGAACGTGCGACCGAACTGGTCCCCGCGCTCGGACGCGCCGGCATCAAGCGGAATGTGCGAGGACCTTTCCAGATGACGGCCGATGAACTGCCGCTGATGGGACAGGCGTGGGGTCTGGAGAATGTCTGGCTCGCCGAAGGGGTGCCGGGAGGCATCCTTTGGGGCGGTGCGATTGGCTATTACCTCTCCGAACGGATCGTGGAGGGCGGCAACAGCATCGACACGACGGAGCTGGATCCCCGTCGGTTCGGCCACTATGCAAACAAAAACTGGACCCGGGCAAAGGTCCGGGAAGCCTGGGGCACCCACGCCGCACAGCACTATCCTGGCCAGGACATGCCGGCGGCGCGACCGCAGAAAACGGCCCCGTCCTATGATCGCCTAAGCCAGCTCGGCGCGGTGTGGGACGTGTTGAACGGCTGGGAGATGCCGAGCTGGTTTGCGCCTGCCGGTGTCGAAGCGCGCAATGTCTACAGCTGGCGCTGGACCCCCAAAGGGAACCACGTCGCCGCGGAGGTTCAGGCTGTCCGCCAGGCCGTTGGGCTGGTCGAGATGACTCCCATGACCAAGTTCGAGGTTAGCGGGCCGGGCGCCAAGGACTGGCTCGACGGAATCCTGGCCAACAGGCTGCCTCGTCCCGGTCGCGTAGCTCTTGCCCATCACCTGACGCCGGCCGGCTGCGTGCAGGCCGAATATGTGGTGGCGCGGCTGCAGAGCGAGCTGTTCTATCTCATATCGACGCCGCGCGCCGAGCGCTGGAACCTTGACGATCTCAGCCGGCTGTTGCCGAAGGACGGCAGCGTGCATCTGCGCAACGTCACGGAGGATCGCGGCAGCTTCACGGTGGTGGGGCCGAAGGCGCGCGACATATTGCAGCCGCTGACGGAGATCGACCTCTCCAATGAAGCCTTTCCATGGTTCAGCGTGCAGTCCGGCACCGTCGGCATGGCCAGCGACGTACGGCTCCTGCGCGTCAACTATTCGGGCGAACTGGGATGGGAACTCTATCATCCTCTCTGCTATCAGCGGCATTTGCTGGATGCGCTCCTGGCATCGGGAGAGGCACACGGGCTGAGGCTGGCCGGACTTCAAGCGCTGGAATCGCTTCGTCTCGATAAATCCTACCGCGCCATGTATCGCGACATGAACCCCGAATTGTCAGCCTGGGAAAGCGGCCTCGACCGATTCATCAGCCTCGACAAAGGGGACTTCATCGGCCGCGCGGCACTGGTCGCAAAACAGAAGCAGGTGACACGCCGGATCGCCACGTTGTCGATCGATACGGATGGTGCGAGCGCGTTCGCCTTCGAGGGCGTTTACCGCGAAGGCGAGCTCGTCGGCCACATCACCTCGGCGGGCTACTCCTACACTTTCGGTCACGACATCGCACTTGCGCTGTTGCCCCTGGCACTTGTGTCGCCCGGCACCGAGCTCGAGGTGTCCATCCTCGGCGAGCGCCGCGCGGCCAAGGTGATCGCCGACTCGCCCTATGATCCGGAAGGCGCCCGCGGGCGCATGTGAGGCATCCCGGAGTACAGTTCCGGGTTATCGATGTCTCAAAACGTGCTGCAGGGCAAAATGCAAAAACCGCGCTCCATCAGGAACGCGGCTTTGCCAGATACGCATGGCGCTTCGCTACGCAAACACTTTGCGAAACTTATGGCACTTGTCGAAACTTACGGGCTCCGGTACGCGAGACCTGATCCGGAGCGCCGGGCGGATGAGATATGTCCGCCTCGCAGTCCGTTTTATAGGGACATCGTTACCGCGGAGTTATCGAGAGCTTAAGCAAATCTAAATTTGCACTTTTTCCACCCAAGGAAACCGGAAAAATCCGGGGGTTACGCTGGGTTCCCCCTGAGAAAATTAATTATGCCGGAGAAATCGACCCCGCCATGTCCCTGGGCGTTGAACAAGGCATAGAGCTGGGCTGCTTCGGCACCAAGCGGCGTTACAGCACCCGCACCATGCGCGGCTTCCTGGGACAATTTCAGGTCTTTCAGCATCAGTGCCGCTGCAAATCCTGGGTTGTAGTCCCTGTTTGCGGGCGAAGTCGGCACCGGCCCGGGCACCGGGCAGTAGGTGGTCAAGGACCAGCACTGGCCGGAGGAGGTCGAGGCGACGTCGAACAGCGCCTGGTGTGACAGGCCGAGCTTTTCCGCCAGCACGAAGGCTTCGGCGACACCGATCATCGAAATGCCGAGGATCATGTTGTTGCAGATCTTTGCCGCCTGGCCGGCGCCGTCGCCGCCGCAATGGACGATGCGACCGGCCATCGGCTTCAGGATCGGCTCGGCAGTTGCAAAGGCGTCATCGGAGCCTCCGGCCATGAAGGTCAGCGTGCCGGCCGCGGCACCGCCGGTGCCGCCCGAGACCGGTGCATCGATCGACGACAGCCCGTGCTTCCTGGCGACGGCATGGGCCTTGCGGGCTGACTCGACGTCGATGGTCGAGGAATCGATGAATAGTGCGCCCTTTTTCGCCTTGAGCGCTATGTCCTCATAGACCGACAGCACATGCTTGCCCGCAGGCAACATGGTGATCACCACGTCGGCATCCTTCACCGCGGCCAAGGCATTCGCCATGATCGTCACGCCTTGTTCTTTGGCGACGTTGAGGTTCTCCGGCACAAGGTCGAAACCATTCACCGCATGCCCCGCCTTGACCAGGTTGGCGGCCATCGGATTGCCCATGTTCCCTAGGCCGATGAAGGCGATCGTCATAGTGGTGCTCCGTGATTTGGGCTAACAGTAGGCAGTAGGCAGTAGGCAGTAGGCAGTAGGCAGTAGGCAGTAGGCAGTAGGCAGTAGGGGTCTATTCGGGTGCAAGTTTGAAAATAAGCTGGCGAAGCATTTTGCCGATGCCCTCCGTGGATGTCAGCAACTGACTAGCTTGATCATGCGTGGCAAGGCCAATGCGTTCAGCGATCTGGAGGTGTGTCTCGAATTCCTTCAGCGAGCCTTGGGCAATCCTCAGA
>NZ_RZPH01000206.1:0-7159 GCF_004022825.1 Mesorhizobium sp. M7A.F.Ca.CA.004.04.2.1 | reverse complement strand
TCGCTCCACACACTCGAACGTCTTGAAAGGAGGGCTCACGTGTTTACGTTTCATCGTCACCATCGTCACCATCGTCACCATCGTCAGCGTGGCCCGATTTCTGCCCTGCGAGCTTGCTTGCAGGGCTGACCAGGGACGGTCCGGGTTTTTCCCGCCTCGATTTTTTGGTCTGCCCTTCGTGGTGTTGCAACGCCGAGCCTGATGGCCAGCCTGCGCACCGTCAAAGTGCATTGAGCCGGACTTTCCTCCGGCAAGACCAGAGAAATCAAAATGGCCCTGATCAGCCTCAAATCCCTCGGCGTCACCATGAGTGCGCCGCTGTTTACCAATCTCGATCTCACCATCGGCTCCGGCGACCGGCTCGGCATTGTCGCCGCCAATGGCCGCGGCAAGTCGACCTTGCTGAAATGCCTGACCGGCGAGATGGAGCCGACCTCCGGTGACATCACCCGCACGCGCGGCCTGCGCGTCGGTCATGTCGAGCAATCCATTGCCCCGGCCCTTCTCACCCGCAGCTTCCATCAGGTGGTGGCCGACGCCTTGCCGCCCGAGCAGGCTGAAAGCGAGCTGTGGCGCGTCGACGTGGTTCTCGATTCACTCGATGTGCCGGAGCCGATGCGCGAGCGGCCAATGCAGGCGCTGAGCGGCGGTTGGCAGAGACTGGCGCTGATCGCCCGCGTCTGGGTGACAGATCCGGACGTGCTGCTGCTCGACGAGCCGACCAACCATCTCGACCTTGCTCGCATCAGCCAGTTGGAAACCTGGCTCAACGCATTGCCGCGTGAGGTGCCGGTCGTCATTGCCAGCCACGACCGCGCCTTTCTCGACGCCGCCACCAACCGGACGCTGTTCCTGCGCCCGGAACAGTCGCCCGTGTTTGCCTTGCCCTATTCCCGCGCCAGGCGGGCGCTCGACCAGGTCGACGCCTCGACCGAGCGCAAGTTCCAGCGCGACATGAAGGTGGCGCAGCAATTGCGCCGGCAGGCGGCCAAGCTCAACAATATCGGCATCAATTCAGGCAGCGACCTGCTGACGGTCAAGACCAGGCAACTCAGCCAGCGGGCCGAAAAACTGGAGGAAGCGGCGAACCCGGCGCATCGCGAGAAGTCGGCGGGTGCCATAAAACTGGCCAATCGCGGCACTCACGCCAAAGTGCTGATCACGCTCGACGACGCGGCTGTCGAAACACCCGATGGCACGCTGCTGTTTCGGGCCGGCAAGCGCCACATCTGCCAGGGCGACCGCATCGTGCTGCTCGGCCGCAACGGCGTCGGCAAGACCAGTTTGATGAGATCGATCGTCGGCCACCACCGGCTGACGAGCGGAAGCGTTGCCTTCGAGGGGAAGGCGCTCGACCGGAGCGCGGCGTATGACCGCGCCCGGTCGGGCATCGCATTCGTACCGCAGGGCAGGGAGGTCTTTCCGCTGCTCACCGTGCGGGAGAACCTGGAATCAGGCTTTGCGCCGCTGAAACGGGCCGACCGCAACATTCCGGCGCATGTCTTCGAATTGTTCCCGGTGCTGAAGCAGATGCTCGGCCGCCGCGGCGGTGATCTTTCCGGCGGCCAGCAGCAGCAGCTCGCCATCGGACGGGCGCTGGTGATGCGGCCGAAACTGCTGGTGCTCGACGAGCCGACCGAGGGCATCCAGCCGTCGATCATCAAGGACATCGGCCGCGCCATCCGCTACCTGCGTGACCAGGCCGGCATCGCCGTGCTTCTGGTCGAACAATATCTCGATTTCTGTCGCGAGTTGGCCGACGAGGTCAACATCATGGACCGTGGCGTGATCGTCCATACCGGTCCGGCGGAAGATCTGGACCGTGCTGATGTCAGGAAGTTCCTGACGGTCTAGAATCGCCAACGCACTTCAGTTGACGATCCGAAGTCCTTGGCAAGTCCAGTATTTCTCCGGCCCTGCACCAGCCTCTCTGGTGCATCGGCAACTGCGTGCTAGTCTTTTCCTAGGCTTTTGTGAGTCGGCCGCTTCCGTACCAGTCTGGTTTATCGCAGATCGAGGAGCACGGCCAATGCCGGGCAAGTTTCACGCAAGCAAGGCTGCCTAGCTTCCCTCCTGCGATCTCTGTCGTTCAAACGCGTTTGGGCACACAGGCTAAGGGACAGCCATGGAACGTTACGTCGAGGATTACCAGAAGCGGCGGCTTATCGAACGTGTCGATATCATCGCTGCCATCAACATCTTGAGATCACAGGGCTGCGATTACGACGATCTGATCGAGGAGATCACCAAGGTCTTCTATGTCGATCTCGATACCTTCAATGAGATTGTCATGGCGGCCTAGGAGCTGCATTCGTCTCGCCACGATCAGAGGCCGGTGTTGACACACGCGATCAGCCTGCGCGCTTGAACGGAGAAGCGGTGACGCGGTTGCGGCCGGCGCGCTTGGCGTCGTAGAGCGCCTTGTCGGCGGCATTGAGCACCTTGTCGAAGCCGAGGCCTTCCTTGGTGCCGAAAGCAAATCCGGCACTGACCGTGCATATCAGCGAGCCTGTCTCGGTTTCGATGTGGTGCGCGGCGAAAGCTGCCCGGATGGCCTCGGCGGTGGCCTCCACCGTTTCGGGCAAGGTCCGCTTCAGCACCAGCGCGAATTCCTCGCCGCCCATGCGCGCGGCGACATCACCCGGGCGAAGATTGCTGGCGAGTTCCCGTGCAAATACCTTCAGCACCTCATCGCCGGCGGCGTGGCCGAATTCGTCGTTGATGGCCTTGAAGTTGTCGAGGTCGAAGACGACCACCGCCGTGAAGGCACCGACCGGCGCATCGCCGTGCAGGTCGAATAGGGCGCGGCGGTTGAGCAGGCCGGTCAGCGGGTCGGTCAGGGCATTGTGGCGGTGATGCCGGGCCAGACGCCCTTGGTTCAGGGCCAGGGAAAGCGCTCCGATGCCGGTCATGCTGGCGATAACGATGATGAGGCTCAGTTCCTCGGCCCAGTTGCTTGGCGCATGTCCAAGGACCAGCTTTCCCTCCCAGGCCAAAACCATGGCGCAGAGAGCGAAGGATGCGGCCGTGGCCGAATAGAGCGCGGTGATACCGGTTGTCAGGGCAGGGGCTTCGTCGCGGCCTTTCCAGTATTCGACCGCCGTTGCGAACAGAAGCAAGGCGGCGAAGGCATTTTCGAACATGAAGCCCAGCCCGTCATAGCCTAGAGCCATGGGAGGCAATGTCACGGCCAGTGAAATGGCGCTGCCAAACGCCGTTCGCGGCACTGGCGAGCCGCCGGTTCTGAACTGGTAGGCCGCGCCCAGCATTGTCGAGAAACCGAGCAGGAGGAAAGCCAGCGTGGCGATGCCCAGCAGGCGCCCGGGCATATCGATATAGGCGTCATAGAAAAAAATATCGCCGACCACGAACACCAGGCTGACCGCCCATGTCAGCAGGAACTTTTCCGAGCGAGCGGTCAGCCACATGCCAAACAAGGTCAGGCTCAGGCAGGCAGCGGAAAAACCGACAGCCAGCAGAAGTGAAGTGTAGTCGAGCGACATGCCCCTCGTCCTTGCCCGCGGCGGCCCAGATTTGCGACTGGTTCAGCTGGATTCATGCAGCAAGGAGGTATCGATAAGGTTACGACGATGGCGAAGATGCCATGATTCCGCAGCGTCAGGGCACCGACAGATCCTGGTCCACCCGCTTCATCAGTGCCATGGCGCCGAACGGCGCGCGCACCTTGCCCTCCGTGATGAAGTAGACGAACACGTCGCGCGGCTTGACCGGCGCATCGGTGGCGGGGTCGGCGCGCCGCAGGTCGGCCGGCTGCTTGCCTTGCGCCCAGATCTTTACCCGCGCGGCCCATTCATCGAGGCCTTTCGGCGTGTAGCAGTCGGGATTGTCATCGCTGCCGGTCTGCAGCCGGGCGTAGACGAAATCGGCGGTGACGTCGGCGATATCGGGATATTTGGCATGGTCGGCGTAGACGATCGCGGCCTTGTATTTTCGGGCAAGTGCTGCGAATTCCGGCACGACAAAACTGTCGTTGCGGACTTCGAGCGCATGGCGCAGCGCAACGCCGTCCTGCTTTTCCGGCAGCAGTTTCAAAAAGGCTTCGAAATCGTCCGGATCGAATTTCTTGGTCGGCGCGAACTGCCACAGGATCGGCCCGAGCTTTTCCCCGAGTGCGGCAACGCCCGAGCCGAGGAAGCGCGTCATCGATTCGCCGGCCTCGCCCAGCACGCGCCGGTTGGTGACGAAGCGGTTGCCCTTTAGCGAGTACACGAAACCGTCCGGCGCCTCGTTGGCCCATTTGACGAAGGTCGGTTCCTTGAAGCTGGAATAGTAAGTGCCGTTGACCTCGATGCTCGGCACCTGGCGAGTGGCGTAGTTCAGCTGCTTGGCCTTGGAGAGCTTGTCGGGATAGAAGGACGTATCCCAAGGCTCAAAGGTCCAGCCGCCCATGCCGGCGCGGATCGTTCCCGATGTGCTCATTGTCATCCTCCCAAGTTCAGAAATCAGGCCGCTGTGCTCTCGTGGACCGATTTCGCCATGTCGACCAGCACCCATCCCGGCCGGTAGGGATTGGGCCGGCGACCCGTTTCGTGGAAACCATAGGCCAGATAGAGCGCGATGTTCCGTTCCATCCTGGCGTTGGTGTAAAGCCGCACCTCGGGCAGGCCCCAGAGACGGGTCAGCTCATCCGCGTGTTTCAGCAGCGCAATGCCGAAGCCCTTGCCCTGAAAGTCAGGAGAGACCGCGACGGAGAAGATCATCGCGTGGTCGTCATGCCGTTCCAGCGTGATCAGTCCGGCAAGTCCGCCGCCACTTTCCAACACCCACACCTCACCACGCGCGATGCGCGGCGCGTAGTCCTCGGTGACTGGGATCGGCGGTGCGCCTAACAGTGCAGTGTAAGGCGCATAGGCCGCTTGCGTCAGCGAGACGACGGTTTGGAGATCACCGGCAAGCGCTCTTCTGATTTTCATTCAAAAGCTCTCCAGGCGCCAACCGGTCCGATCACTCCGCCGCTTCGCGCTTGCCTCCGGGGCGCCGCTCCAGAAGCTCCTTGAGGAACTGGCCGGTGTAGCTGCGCTTCTCGCGCACGATCGCTTCCGGCGTGCCGGAGGCAACCAGTTCGCCGCCGCCGTCGCCGCCTTCGGGGCCGAGGTCGAGCACCCAGTCGGCGGTCTTGATCACTTCGAGATTGTGCTCGATGACCACCACCGTGTTGCCCTGGTCGACCAGTTCATGCAGCACTTCCAACAGCTTGGCGACGTCGTGGAAATGCAGGCCGGTGGTCGGCTCGTCGAGGATATAGAGCGTCTTGCCAGTTGCCTTGCGCGACAGTTCCTTGGCCAGCTTGATGCGCTGCGCCTCGCCGCCTGACAGCGTCGTCGCCTGCTGGCCGATATGGATGTAGCCAAGGCCGACCTGCTTCAGCGTGTCGAGCTTGTCGCGCACGCCGGGCACGGCGGCGAAGAAGTCGACGCCTTCCTCGACCGTCATGTCGAGCACATCGGCGATCGACTTGCCCTTGAACACGACGTCGAGCGTCTCTCTGTTGTAACGCTTGCCGTGGCAGACGTCGCAGGTGACGTAGACGTCGGGCAAAAAGTGCATCTCGATCTTGATGACGCCGTCGCCCTGGCAGGCTTCGCAGCGGCCACCCTTAACGTTGAAGGAGAAGCGGCCGGGCTGGTAGCCGCGCGCTTTGGCCTCCGGCAGGCCGGCGAACCAGTCGCGGATTGGCGTGAAGGCGCCGGTATAGGTGGCGGGGTTCGAACGCGGAGTCCTGCCAATGGGCGACTGGTCGATGTCGATGACCTTGTCGAGGAATTCGAGGCCCTCGATGCGGTCGTGGTCGGCCGGGTGCTCGCGCGAGCCCATGATGCGGCGCGAGGCAGCCTTGAACAGGGTTTCGATCAGGAAGGTCGACTTGCCGCCGCCCGACACGCCGGTGACGGCGGTGAAGGTGCCGAGCGGTATTTCGGCGGTGACGTTCTTCAGATTGTTGCCGCGCGCGCCGACGATCTTCAGGCCGCGGTTCTTCTTCGCTTCACGCCGCACGCCGGGCGTCGCCACTTCGAGCGCGCCGGACAGATATTTGCCGGTGATCGAATTGGGATTGGCCATAACCTGCTGCGGGGTGCCCTGGGCGATGATTTCGCCGCCATGGATGCCGGCGGCCGGACCCATGTCGACGACATAGTCGGCATGCAGGATGGCGTCCTCGTCATGCTCGACGACGATCACCGTGTTGCCGATGTCGCGCAGGTGCTTCAGCGTATCGAGCAGGCGGGCATTGTCGCGCTGGTGCAGGCCGATCGACGGCTCGTCCAGCACATAGAGCACGCCCGTGAGACCGGAGCCGATCTGCGATGCCAGCCGGATGCGCTGGCTCTCGCCGCCCGACAGCGTGCCGGAATTGCGCGACAGCGTCAGGTAGTCGAGCCCGACATCGTTGAGGAAGCGCAGCCGCTCGCGGATCTCCTTGAGCACCCGCACCGCGATCTCGTTCTGCTTGTCGTTGAGCGACGCGGGCAGGTCGGTGAACCACTGGTCGGCCTTGCGGATGGAAAGCTCGGTGACTTCGCCGATATGTCTGCCTGCGATCTTCACCGCCAGCGACTCCGGCTTCAGCCGATACCCCTTGCAGGCCGGGCAGGGCGTGGCCGACATGAAGCGCTCGATCTCTTCACGCATCCAGGCGGATTCGGTCTCTTTCCAGCGCCGCTCGAGATTGGGAATGACGCCTTCAAAGGTCTTGGTGGTCTTGTAGGAGCGCAGGCCGTCATCATACTGGAAGGTGATTTCGCGCTCACCCGTCCCGTGCAGGATAGCTTCCTTGGCCTCTTCGGACAAATCCTTGAACTTGTCGCCAAGCTTGAAGCCATAGGCCTTGCCCAGCGCTTCCAGCGTTTGCGCGTAATAGGGGGACGTCGATTTCGCCCACGGGCTGACGGCGCCGTCGCGCAGCGAGATGTTCTCGTCCGGCACGATCAGATTGCCGTCGATGGCGCGCTGGCTGCCGAGACCGTCACAGGTCGGGCAGGCGCCGAACGGGTTGTTGAACGAGAATAGCCGCGGTTCGATTTCCGGAATGGTGAAGCCGGAGACCGGGCAAGCGAATTTTTCCGAGAACAGGATGCGCTCATGCGTCTCGTTCTTCGACTTGTTGACCGAATCCTCGCCGGTCTGGCTGGCATCGAGG
>NZ_RZPH01000205.1:0-7162 GCF_004022825.1 Mesorhizobium sp. M7A.F.Ca.CA.004.04.2.1 | reverse complement strand
GCCCGACGATCACTTGCCAGGGCAGGCCGATCAGGTCGGCGGTGGCGAACTTGCCGCCGGGCCTCTGGTCGGTGTCGTCGTAGAGCACGTCCTTGCCGGCGGCGACGAAAGCGGCATGCAGCTCGTCGCAGACGCGGTCGCACTCGGCGTCGCCCGCTTTCATGTTGATCAGCCCGATGTCGAACGGAGCCACCGCCTCCGGCCAGATGATGCCGTTGTCGTCATGGCTGGCTTCGATGATCGCCGCGACCAGCCGCGACGGACCGATGCCGTAGGAGCCGCCGGAGACGAAATGATCCTTGCCGTCGGGCCCGGTCACCTTGGCGCCCATCGGCTTGGAGTATTTGTCGCCGAAATGGAAGATGTGGCCGACCTCGATGCCGCGCGCCGAAACCTTGTCGCTCTCGCCGATCTTCTCCCACGCCGCCTCGTCGTGCATCTCGTCGGTGGCCGCGTAGGGTGTCGTCCAGGTCTTGACGATATCGCCGATCTCGGCGGCATTGGCGAAGTCGGTCTTCTCTCCGGGCACATCGAGCGAAAGATAGTCGCGGTGGCAATAGACCTGGCTCTCGCCGGTGTCGGCCAGGATGATGAATTCATGGCTGAGATCGCCGCCGATCGGCCCGGTGTCGGCCCGCATCGGTATCGCCTGCAGCCCCATGCGCGTAAAAGTCCGGAGATAGGACACGAACATCCTGTTGTAGGCCGCCCTGGCGCCCTCGAAGTCGAGGTCGAAGGAATAGGCGTCCTTCATCAGGAACTCGCGCGAACGCATGACGCCGAAGCGCGGCCGCACTTCGTCGCGGAACTTCCAC
The DNA here is from genome assembly GCF_004022825.1 of Mesorhizobium sp. M7A.F.Ca.CA.004.04.2.1. NCBI lineage: Bacteria > Pseudomonadati > Pseudomonadota > Alphaproteobacteria > Hyphomicrobiales > Phyllobacteriaceae > Mesorhizobium > Mesorhizobium sp. M7A.F.Ca.CA.004.04.2.1. Next base: position 6,347 of record NZ_RZPH01000205.1, on the reverse strand, counting down.
TGGATGTGGTAGAGATTGAGCGGCAGGTCCTTGTAGGATTTCACATAGGCGCGGACGATCTCGGTGACCACTTCCTCATTGGTCGGGCCGTAGAGCATGTCGCGGTCCTGCCGGTCCTTGATGCGCAGCATCTCCTTGCCGTAGTCGTCATAGCGGCCGCTTTCGCGCCACAGATCGGCCGACTGGATGGTCGGCATCAGGATTTCCAGCGCCCCGGCGCGGTTCTGCTCCTCGCGAATGATGCGGCAGACCTTGTCCAGCACCCGCTTGCCGAGCGGCAGCCACGAGAAACTGCCCTGTCCCTGCTGGCGGATCATGCCGGCACGCAGCATCAGCCGGTGCGAGACGATCTCGGCCTCGCGCGGGTTTTCTTTGAGGATCGGCAGGAAATAGCGCGACAAACGCATGGACAGGTCCGTGAGTGAGGAGGGCCGCGCCAGAATCGGCGCGACTTTGGCTTGCTTGACCCGGCTTCATAGCCATTTCAAGGCGGAATGGGAACCCGGACGCTTCGGCCCGAAAAGCGGCAATCGATTTCAGAAAGCACGGGATAGCCGGGATCAGAAGCGTCGCACCGTCCTTCGCCCGCCCAGAAGACCCACGGCGCTGCAAGGCCTCCCGGTCACCGCGCGCGTCTTGATGATCGTTCGCCAAGCAACGCCTGCCACACTATTGTGCAGTGCAGCACGAGAATGCCCGTTTCAAGGCAAAATTCTTCGTGACATTTTCATTCGCCTTAGGCTAATGTACCTCGATAACCGAGAGGGTAGAAAAAAATCTGCTCTCCTACGCGGTCAAAGTCTTGGGAGGATGCGATCTAGGCGCGGTTACTCGCTGCCGCCGGAAACCGGAAACAGATCGGACGCGTTTAAATTGCAAGGCCTCGTGCCTTGCATTTTTTTTGTGCAATCATCTGCTTAGCGCAACGCGTTGCCAAACCACCTTACCCAGCGTCAGCGCTCGTCCGGCCGCAAAACGGCACGGCATCCCTGTCTGGAACCAAGCTGTTCCGAAGGATGAAAACGTCTTTGCCGGACAAATCTTCTTGGGCCGGGGCCGGCTATTTGGCTAAGGTTTGGCTGAATTCCGGCACGATGTGCGGGATGTCGTTGAGGCTGTATCCAAGCCCATGCGTCAGGCCATAGAAAATGCCCATCAGGATCGCGGTGGCGATGGTGGTGCGGATCACGGCGCGCAGCATGTGGGGACCGCGCGGCGCGCTCGGAACCGTGCCCAGCGTCACGTCACGATCATCGTCCTGCGTCCTCACGCTGAACGGCAGCACGGCGAACAGCACCACCCACCAGGTCGCGAAAAACAGGGCGGTGAACGAAACCCAGCTCATGATTGCTCCAGTTCGATCAGCGTTCCGAAGAAATCCTTCGGATGCAGGAACAGCACCGGCTTACCGTGCGCGCCGATCTTCGGATTGCCGTCGCCCAGCACGCGGGCGCCGGCGGCCTTGAGCCGATCGCGCGCGGCCAGTATGTCGTCGACCTCATAGCAAAGGTGGTGCATGCCGCCGGAAGGATTCTTCTCCAGGAAGGCGGCGATCGGCGATCCCTCGCCCAAAGGCTCCAGAAGTTCGACCTTGGTGTTGCCGACATTGACGAACACCACCGTCACCCCATGCTCCGGCAGCGCCTGCGGCGCCGTCACTTCCGCGCCCAGCGTGTTGCGATAGGCAGCGACGGCAGCCGTAAGGTCCGGCACGGCAAGCGCGACATGGTTCAGACGTCCGAGCATTGGCACTCCCAAGTAGGGGAGTAGGGGAAAAGACAGATATGTCAGCTGTTTGCTCTTCCTACTCCCCTACTCCCGTACTCCCCTACTCCCTTTCGTCATCTTGTGACGAATACAGTCACGAGCGGCTTCTTGCCCCAGGCTTCGTTGGCGGCGCCGCGCACGGCGCGCCGCACTGCTTCCTGAACCAGGTCGAGATCTTTTCGGCGCTGACGGGGGATGGAGTCCACCGCGCCGATTGCCGCATCGATCATCAGATCTTCCAGCGACTCGCCACGGCCATCGGCCTCGGCGACGCCGATGGCGACCAGGTCGGGGTCGCCGGCAAGCTCATATTTGTCGTCCAGGACGACATTGACCGCCACATGGCCGGCAAAGGACAGCTTGCGCCGGTCGCGGATGCCCATCGCCTGATCGGTGCCGATCAGTCTGCCATCCTTGTAGATACGGCCGAACGGCACCTGATCCATGATGGTGGCTGGGCCGGGAGCAAGCCTGAGCATGTCGCCGTCGCGCACCTGCGCCACCTGGCCGATGCCCGATGTCGACATCAGCGAGCCCTGCGCCACCAGATGTGCCGCCTCGCCATGCACGGGAACGCCGATCTGCGGGCGCACCCATTCATACATCTTGCGCAATTCGCTGCGCCGCGGATGGCCGGAGACATGCACCAGTGCATCGCCGTCCTCGATGATCTTGACGCCGAGGTCGATGAGGCGGTTCTTGATCTCGAGGATCGCCTTCTCGTTGCCGGGAATGGTACGCGAGGAAAACACCACCGTGTCGCCTGCCGTCAGTGACACCGACTTCATCTCTTCGCGCGACAGCTTGGCCAGTGCGGCCAGTGGCTCGCCCTGGCTGCCGGTGCAGATGATGACCAGGTTCTCGCGCGGGATGAAACCAAAATCCTCCTCGGCGATGAACTCCGGCAGACCGTCCATGTAGCCGAGTTCGCCGGCCACATCGATGACCCGCTTCAGCGAACGGCCAAGCACCAGGCACTGGCGTCCGGCATCGCGCGCCGCTTTGGCGATCGAGACGATGCGTCCGACATTGGAGGAGAATGTGGTGACGGCGACACGGCCCTTGGCAGCCTGGATGACGCCCTTGAGGCCCTCGCCCACAGCCACTTCCGAAGGCGACTCACCTTCGCGCAGCGCATTGGTCGAATCGCAGATCAGCGCCAAAACGCCCTTGTCGCCATAGGCGCGGAAACGCGCCTCGTCGGTCTTCGGCCCGATCGTCGGCTCCGGATCGATCTTCCAGTCACCGGTATGGATGACGGTGCCTGCCGGCGAGGTGATCGCCAGCGACATCGGCTCGGGAATCGAGTGCGCGACCGGAATGGCTTCGATCTCGAACGGGCCGACGGTGAATTTCTCGCCCGCCCGGTAGATCGTCACCGGTATTTTCGGCGCGCCCTGCTCGCCTTGCCGCTTGGCCTCCAGCAGGCCGGCGCTGAACGGCGTCATCCAGACCGGCGCCTTCAGCTTCGGCCATGTGTCGAGCAGCGCGCCATAATGGTCTTCATGCGCATGCGTGATGATGATGCCGCGCAGATTGGCGAGGTTCTCCTCGATGAATCGCGTGTCGGGCAGCACAAGGTCGACGCCCGGCAGGCTGGCATCGGGGAAGGTCACCCCGACATCGATGACGATCCATTCGCGCGCATTGGGCGGCCCGTAGCCGTAAAGAGCGAAGTTCATGCCGATCTCACCGACGCCGCCGAGCGGCACGAAGACGAGTTCGGCGGTTTCCGCTTTCGCCATGATTTTTCCCTTCCTGGCCCTCAGGCCAAGCCCAAAAAGCAATTCCGGGAAAAGTTTGTAACGGTTTTCCCACCGGAGTTGCGCAAAAACAAACAGTTAGAACCGTTCATGAACGGCTCTATGCCCTGGCCGAAGCGACCGCGCCGAAATGCACATCGCCGGCGGCGATCGTCCGAACCGAACCTTCATCGTCGCGGATCACGAAACGGCAGTCCTCGTCAATGGTCTCAAACACCCCACGCACCACATTACCGTCAATTCTGACAGCAACTTCGCCGCCGAGCCCCGCAGCACGATCAAGCCAGCGTCGCCTGACGGCGGCAAGTCCGCGCCCCTCGTCCCACAATCGGGCATTCTCGCTCCATGCATCCGACAGCGCCAGGAACAGTGTTTCCGCATCGCATGCCGCGCCCAGCGCGCTGAGTGATGTTGCGGGATAGGGCAAATCCTCGGGGTATGCCACCACATTGACGCCGATGCCGACCGCCACCGCGAAACGGCCGCCTTCCAGGATTGCCGATTCCAGCAGGATGCCGGCCAGCTTGGCGCCGGAGGCGAGCACGTCGTTCGGCCATTTCAGTTCGAAACGGTTCTTTCCTTCGCTGCCGCCGTCGAGGCCGATGGCGATCCGGCCCTTCGGCACCACGGCGTCGAGCGCATCGGCCAGCGCCAGTCCGGCGACGAAGCCCAGCGTCGCGGCAAGGCGAAGCTCCGCCTTGGTGATGACGAGCAGCGTCGCCGCGAGGTTGCCTTCGGGGGTCGCCCAGACGCGGCCGCGCCGGCCACGCCCGCTTTCCTGCTTCTTGGAAACGACCCACAATCTGCCGGGGTCGCCTGCCCTTGCGTGGTCCAGTGCCAGCCCATTGGTGGAGCCGACGCTCTCATGCGCCTCGAGCCGGAACCCTTCCGACGCCGAGGTTGGAGCCAGCCGAAATGCCATGCCGACTAGAAAAACGTCTTGGCGGCGGCTTCGGCATAGGTGCCGATCGGCCCGCCGATCAGCACGTAGAACAGCACGAAGGCGCCGGAGACGCCGAGCACGACACGCAATTCCGTCGCCATCGGCACGAAGCCGCCAACCGGTTCGTCGAACCACATGATCTTGATGATGCGCAGGTAGTAATAGGCGCCCACCACCGAGGCCAGCACGCCGATGATCGCCAGCGCATAGAGATTGGCGTTGATGGCGGCGAGGAAGACGTACCATTTCCCCCAGAAGCCGGCGAGCGGCGGAATGCCGGCCAGGGAGAACATCAGGATGGTCAGGATCGTCGCCATGATCGGATTGGTCGACGACAGGCCGGCCAGGTCGCTGATCTGCTCGACATTGCCTTCCTTGCGCCGCATGGCGAGGATGAAGGCGAAGGTGCCGAGCGTCATCACCAGATAGATCAGCATGTAGATGGCAACGCCGCGCACGCCGGCCTGGCTGTTGGCGGCAAGGCCGACCAGCGCGTAGCCCATATGGCCGATCGAGGAATAGGCCATAAGCCGCTTGATGTTGGTCTGGCCGATGGCGGCGAAAGCACCAAGCGCCATCGAGGCGATCGAGATGAAGACGATGATCTGCTGCCAGTCTGCGGCGATCGGCTTGAACGCGCCCATGGTGACGCGAACCATCAGCGCCATCGCCGCCATCTTGGGCGCCGCCGCCAAAAAGGCCGTCACCGGCGTCGGCGCGCCCTCATAGACGTCTGGCGTCCACATGTGGAACGGCACCGCCGAGATCTTGAAGGCCAGGCCGGCCAGCACGAAGACGAGGCCGAAAACGAGGCCAAGCTGGCGCTCGCCGCTGCCGAGCGCAGAAGCGATTTCCTGGAAGCCGGTGTTGCCGGTGTAGCCATAGACCAGGCTGATGCCATAGAGCAGCATGCCCGACGACAGCGCGCCGAGGACGAAATATTTGAGGCCAGCCTCAGTCGAACGCAGATTGTCGCGGTTGATCGCGCACAGCACGTAGATCGCCAGCGATTGCAGTTCGAGGCCGAGATAGAGCCCGATCATGCTATTGGCGGAGATCATCAACATCATGCCGAGCGTGCACAGCAGGATCAGCACCGGATATTCGAACTTGTCGAAGCGTTCAGCCTTGGCAAAGCGCATCGACATCACCAGCGTCACCGCCGAGCCGACCAGCGCCAGCACCTTCATGAAGCGGGCGAAGGAATCCTGGATGAAGGCATTGCCGTAAGCGCTGCCCTGCCCGGTCCGGAAGATCAGCCAGGCGCCTGCGATCGCCAGCACGGCCACCGCAAGGCCGGTTACCGTGTTGGCCGTGTTGGCGCGCGAATAGGCTCCGACCATCAGCAGCGCCAGCGCGCCGACGGCAAGGATCAGCTCTGGCGTCGAGAGCGACAGGCTGGAGAGAAGGTCCGGCGTCATGGTTCGCAAAACCTCTGGTCAGTTCGCCGCCGCGGTCTGCGCGGCGCCGATGGATGCAGTGACATTGGTGACGAGCGACTTGACCGATTCGGCCGTCGCGTCGAAGACCGGGGCGGGATAGACGCCGAAGAAGATGACTAGAACGACCAGCGGGTAGATGATCACCTTCTCGCGCAGCGACAGGTCGAGCAGGCCCTTCAGGCTGTCCTTGGTCAGCGCACCGAAGATCACCCGGCGGTAGAGCCAGAGCGCGTAGGCGGCCGACAGGATGACGCCGGTGGCGGCGAAGAACGCCACCCAGGTGTTGACCCGGAACACGCCGAGCATGGTCAGGAACTCGCCGACGAAGCCGCTGGTACCGGGCAGGCCGACATTGGCCATGGTGAAGATCAGGAACACCGTGGCGTATTTCGGAATGTTGTTGACCAGGCCGCCATAGGCCGCGATCTCACG